>DATGMS010000448.1:0-8034 GCA_035307285.1 Cyclobacteriaceae bacterium | reverse complement strand
GGCATATACGTTTATTCCAGCGTCCCATGTCCATCCGTTTACATTGTCCAAAATCAATCCGTTGAGGGAAAGCTCGACACCTTTGTTTTGGGTCTCCCCAATATTGGACGTAACGAAGCTAGCCCCGGACGTGGCAGGAAGTCCTACATTAAGCAATACATCTTTGGTATTGGTGATATAATATTCCATGGTACCCGACAGACGGTCGTTCAGCAAAGAAAAGTCCAGCCCAAAGTTCATGGTTTCGGAAAACTCCCAGCCCAATTGCTGGTTTGGAAGCTGGTTTACATAATAACCTGTAGAATAGGTGTCGTCACCGAAGTTGTAGGGTCTGGTAGACAAAAGACCGAGCGTCTGGTAAGGGTTTACGGCTTGGTTGGAAGTCTGTCCGTAACCTACACGAAGTTTCAGCATGTTGATCAGATTACTGTTCTGGAGGAAAGATTCGCTGCCGATATTCCATCCGGCGGATATAGCGGGATAGGTGTGCCATTTATGACCATCCGCCAGTACAGAGGCACCGTCTGATCTTAGGGTGGCGGACAGCATATAACGGTCGTCAAACGAGTACATGATTCTTCCCATGTAGGACATCAGGCCGCTTTGCCAGTAGTTCTGCTGACTTGGATCCACTGTGATCTCTCCGGCCGCATAACCCAGATTGTAAAACTGAAATGCACTGGAGGGGATGTCTCTTGCCGCCATGCGTGAGCTGTTAAATCTTGTCTGCTCTGAAGAAAACAAAGCTACAGCGTTGATCATGTGCTTTTGGGCAAAGATGCGGTCGTAAGATAGCAGGTTCTCTATCGCCCAATGATAAGTGTGTGAATTGCTTACAGATGCAGAAGATGGGGTGGTAGGATTGGCGCTGTTAATTCCTTCTCCGGTAAAGCCTCCGCCGTGACTCTGCCTGTAGTCCAAACCAACATTGGCGCGGTACTTCAACCCTTCCACTCCGGGAATTTTCACCTCACCGTAGAGAGAATTGTAGGTTCCATAAGCCCTTGTTTCGCTCAGCCATTCATCTCTTGAACCTTCCACCACTTCTCTGGAGTAAGACCAAGGCTCATCCAACGGCATCTTTATGGTTCTTTTCCAGCTTCCATCAGGGTTATAGGGATTGGCAATGGGAGACATACTCAATATCCCATAAATTCCCACTTGAGATCCTTCAGTAACATTGTAGTTGTTGTTTGTCGTGAAGCCTAAACGAATGTATTTCCCCACCTCCTGGTCAATGGCAGCTCGCATGGAGAAGCGTTCGTATTGCTGCGTCGGGATTACTCCCTGATCCTTGAAATAACCCGCATTGAAGTTGTAGTTGCCTTTTTCAGTGCCGCCTGATACACCTAACTCGTGGCTGGTGACGGAGCCAGATTTGTACAGTAGGTCTTGCCAGTCGGTATTGACATCATCCGACTCATCCAAGGCGTTTGTAAATTGGCCTGCAGCCTGGCGTAGCGCGACGAATTCTGGGCCGTCCATCATCGGGTATCTTGAAAATACTTCCCTAATTCCGTGAAAGCCATTGTAGCTAATCCTCGCTTGCTGTCCTTTTTGACCCCTGTTGGTGGTCACTAGAATCACGCCGTTGGCACCTCTGGAACCGTACACGGCCGTTGCAGAGGCATCCTTTAAAATGTCGAGGCTCTTGATATCATTTGGGTTAATATCGCCGATAGAACCAGCGAAGGGAATTCCGTCCAGTACTACCAGTGGATCATTCGTGGCCGTCAGCGACCGGGTTCCCCGGATTCGGATCTGCATGGAAGCGCCAGGTCTGGAGGAAGTTTGAGATAATTCCACCCCGGCTACCCGGCCTTGCAAGGCCTGGGTGACATTCCCCGAAGGGATATCACGTAGGACATCCCCGCTAATGGACGCAACAGAGCCGGTAACCGCTTCCTCCCGCTGGGTTCCGTATCCTACGACAACAACCTCGGAGAGAGTCGAAAGATCCGGCTCTAGGCTTATGTCCACCACGGATCTGTTTCCAACTGCCACCTCTTGACTTTGATAGCCTATAAAAGAAAATATCAGGGTGGCATTTGAACCGGCTACAGACAAACTATAACCGCCGTCTAGGTCAGTAACAGCTCCGGTGGTAGTTCCTTTAACAAGGATATTGACTCCAGGCAAAGGGGTTCCATCAGAATTATCACTGACGGTTCCGGATACCTGTTGCTGGGCTATGGCTAATGGCATTAGCCAAACCCACATCATACTTATTAGTAACACTTTTTTCATACTTCGTTAATTTTTGGTCATCCAGTAATTTATTGTTATTTGTTTTACATAGACCCTATGTTCGTCAGTTGGGTTTACTACAAAGGGCAAATTATTCCATAAACATGGATATAAATTTAAAAATATGCAACCGATTGCAAGTAATTCTTCTTTAATTTTTCAAGGTGGTAATTTTTAAAAAATATTACATTGCTTAAAAGTAGATGTTTAGCAAGAAGACGTTAATATTATTTTAATAAGGCAGTTTTTTGTAGATGATTCCGTTAAATCTCTAGAGAATTTCGTTGGCGAATCATAAGGTACAGCCAAGAATAAAATTTCTTTTAAGATATGAATTCTGAAACCGATTGCATTAATTTGGCTATTATTATCTATTCCACCGAAGAAATCCCAGCGCTGTATACTCGTGGAAGTGAAAAGAACTTCAGCCAAGAAAGACATGAAAAATAGCATCTATTCTCTGACTCTTCTCCTTTTTATGCTCCTGTTCCATACCTCTTTTGCCGAAGACGGATATCGTTTATGGCTAAGATATGAATTGGTGAAAGACCAGGCTCTTCTGGATAATTACAGGGAAGTATTTGCCGAAATGATTGTTCCCGGCAATACAGCTACTGGAATCGTTGCTAAACGAGAACTGAAAAAGGGCCTTGGAGGGCTTTTAGGGATGGATGTGCCCGTGGTGAAAACTCTCTCTGCCAAAAATTCCTTGGTGGCAGGAACCCCTGATAACTCATCATTCATCGCATCGTTAGATCTGGGCGATGAGTTAAAAGAGCTAGGAAACGAGGGATACCTATTGCTTACCGTTCAGGACAAGGGAAAAAAAACCATCGTAATAGCGGCCAATGCTGACATGGGCGTACTTTATGGCAGTTTCCATTTGCTAAGGCTTATTCAGACAAACTCTGATATAAGCAACCTGTCCATTACCAACAAGCCGGGTATCCAGCATCGGATATTAAACCATTGGGATAATCTTGACAGAACTGTGGAGAGAGGCTATGCCGGATTTTCCCTATGGGACTGGCATAAGCTGCCGGATTATATAGATCAACGATACCTTGACTATGCTAGGGCAAATGCGTCTATCGGAATCAACGGTACAGTGCTGACCAATGTAAATGCCAATGCTCTGGTACTGACAGAACCTTACTTGATAAAAGCCGCGGCTTTGGCTGATGCCTTTCGTCCGTATGGGCTTAAAGTTTATCTCACCGCGAGATTCAGTGCACCGATAGAGATTGGCGGGTTACCCACTGCCGATCCCTTAGATCCAGAGGTGAAAACTTGGTGGAAGGCGAAAGCAGAAGAAATTTACCGTCATATTCCTGACTTTGGGGGATTTTTGGTGAAAGCGGACTCTGAAGGACAGCCAGGGCCACATAATTATAATCGAACGCATGCGGAAGGAGCCAACATGTTGGCGGCTGCGGTGGCCGACAAAGGAGGAATCGTGATGTGGCGGGCTTTTGTCTATTCTCATGAGACACCGGATGACCGGGCCAAGCAAGCCTATAATGAGTTTAAGCCGCTGGACGGACAATTTCGGGACAATGTGCTCATTCAGGTGAAGAATGGCGCCATTGATTTTCAGCCTCGCGAACCTTTCCATCCCTTGTTCGGCGCCATGCCCGAGACTCCTTTAATGATGGAATTTCAGATCACCCAAGAATATTTAGGACAGGGAACGAATTTGGCGTATTTAGCTCCTATGTATAAGGAAACCTTGGATGCAGACACCTATGCAAAGGGCGAAGGTTCTACGGTAGCAAAAGTGGTAAATGGATCTCTCGAAGGTCATCGACTGTCGGCAATCGCGGGCGTAACCAACATAGGAACCGACAGAAACTGGACCAGCCACCATTTTGCTCAATCGAATTGGTACACTTTCGGAAGGCTGGCATGGGACCATACCCTTTCCTCCGATACAATAGCAGAAGAATGGCTGAGAATGACCTTCAATAATGAAAGCGAGTTCGTGGAGCCCATAAAGGACATGATGCTTGAATCTCGTGAAGCAATTGTAAATTATACAACGCCTTTGGGATTACACCACCTGATGGGCTGGTCGCACCACTATGGTCCAGGTCCGTGGATAGACAACAAACACAGGGCAGATTGGACATCTGTCTACTATCACCGCGCCGATTCAGCGGGGATAGGCTTCGATCGGACCGCTACAGGGAGCAATGCCCTCGCCCAATATTTCCCACCTGTTCAAGAAGAATTCTCAAATCCTAAAACCATCCCACAGGAATTCCTCCTTTGGTTTCATCACCTCCCATGGGATCATAAAATGGAATCAGGCAATGTCTTGTGGGATGAAATGGTGTATAAGTACTACGAAGGGGTAGACCAAGTGAGGGAGATGCAGCGGATATGGGATCAAATGGAGCCATTTGTCGACGTAGAAAGGTTCAACCATGTAAAGACCTTCTTGGTGATCCAAGAAAAAGAAGCTGTATGGTGGAGGGATGCGTGTGTCCTTTATTTCCAGACCTTCTCTAAACGCCCCATTCCTGCCGGACTGGAGGAACCGGAGCATAGTCTTGAATACTACATGAGCCTCAACCCAAGATATGTTCCGGGTATATGACGGAACCAAGCCTGAAATTTACTTCGTCGATCCTTTGGCCGTGCCTACGGCTAAGGGTTCACAGGCCACTGCAGGATAATAATGTCTTCTACTTGATGCTTGGTGCTAGAACTGATCTTTTGATTCCTTTATAAATCTGATATTCCTCCCCAGACCTTCAAGTTTTGTCCGCTTTACCGCAGATTTTTGAAAGACTTTAGCGAAAGTTTCCGCAGTGATTTCTTCCCAATCTTCTTTTTTCATCTGCTTGAGTTCCGGGTGGGGTTCAAACTCCGGCTCTGAATGGGGCTGTGAAAACCTGTTCCAAGGGCATACATCTTGGCAGATGTCGCAGCCAAAGATCCAGTTTTCGAATTTTCCTTTCACGGAAGCAGGGAGTTCCTCTTTTAGCTCTATGGTGAAATAGGAAATGCATCGGGAGCCGTCCACCACGCCTGGCTTCACGATGGCATCGGTAGGGCAGGCATCGATACAGCGGGTACAGGTGCCGCAATAATCCCGTGCTGCGGGCGGATCGGGCGCTACTTCCAGGTCGATTATAAGCTCGGCGAGGAAGAAGAAGCTGCCGACTGTTCTGTTGAGCAACAGACTGTTTTTTCCTGTCCACCCAAGACCTGCCTTTTGGGCCCATTGTCTTTCCATTACAGGCGCCGAGTCCACAAAAGCTCTCCCGCCGACATCACCCACTTCTTCTTTAAGGGCTTCTAAAAATGTCTTTAACTTGTCTTTAATGACAAAGTGGTAATCTTTGCCATAGGCGTATTTTGCTATTTTATAGTCATCCGCTGTCTGGGGAAGTTCGTCAGCGGGATAATAATTATAAGCCAAACTAACCACAGTTTTTGCTCCTTCTACCAACTTCGTAGGGTCCAGACGTTTGTCGAAATGATTGGCCATATAAGCCATTTTTCCGTGATAATTTTGGTTCAACCAAGCCTCCAGTCTGGGAGCTTCCTCCTCCAAAAACTCCGCTTTGGCAATACCGCAAAATTCAAAACCAAGATCCTTTGCCAGTCGCTTGATGACGGTGGCATTTTTTTCTTTAGAAGATGCAAGGTTTGGGATGTAAGGCATGAAATCAAAACGAAAGATTGGAGATAAAGATATGAGAACGTAAGTATCTACCCCTATCGTCTCAATATCCGATACTCCGTGTTACATACTAAAACAAAGATCCGGTTCCTCCAGCAGCATCCGGCTTCAGCTTAAGGTGGCTGTAGGCCAATTCCGTCGCCATTCTTCCCCGGCTGGTTCTTTTGAGATAGCCTTCTTGAATAAGGAAGGGCTCATAAACTTCTTCAATTGTCTCTGCTTCTTCGCTGCAGGCGGTTGCAATAGTGGATAAGCCGACTGGTCCTCCTCTGAATTTTACGATAACGGTAGTCAGAATCCTGTTGTCCATTTCGTCCAGGCCATTTTCATCCACATCGAGGGCGGTAAGCGCGATCTTGGCGATGTCCAGTGTAATGGTCCCATCTCCCTTTATTTCCGCAAAATCCCGGGTTCTGCGCAATAGCATATTGGCAATACGTGGCGTTCCCCGGCTTCTTCGGGCGATTTCATAAGCAGCAACCTCATCTATAGGGGTATTGAGGATATGGGCGGATCTGAGGACAATCGTGGTCAATAACTTGGCATCATAATATTCTAACCGCGCGTTGATGCCGAATCTAGCCCTTAAAGGGGAGGTAAGCAATCCCGATCGGGTTGTAGCGCCTATCAGCGTGAAAGGGCTCAAAGAAATTTGTACCGAACGGGCATTTGGACCTGAGTCCAACATGATATCTATACGGAAGTCCTCCATCGCAGAATATAGATATTCCTCCACCACTGGATTTAAACGGTGGATTTCATCGATAAAAAGAACGTCCCCTTCCTCCAAGTTCGTCAGGAGACCGGCAAGATCAGATGGCTTATCCAAAACAGGCCCTGAAGTGATTTTTATGGCCGCATCGAGCTCGTTTGCAATGATGTGGCTCAGGGTGGTTTTCCCCAGACCGGGAGGTCCATGCAATAAGACATGATCCAAGGGCTCACCTCTTCTTTTGGCGGCCAATACAAAGATTTTGATGTTGTCTACAATTTTGTATTGTCCAGTAAAGTCACTGAAGCTTAACGGCCTCAAGGCTTTTTCTATTTCCTTGTCAGAGGAATTCAAATTTTCATTTTCTCCACTTAAATAGTCTTCTCTCATATTTGACGCTTCAGATTACAAATATAGAAAAATCAGGGCACCATTTGATTTTCGGCAGGTAGCAAAGCCATCTTTGGGTGGTTTACAGTCGCTCTACTGGAGGTGACTCTTGTTTACCATCTGAAATTTTATAAGTTTGTGATCCCCGGTTTCTTCTACATTGGGTATTCCACCCTAAAGTCGGCATATCAAATTTTCAACTATCCCGTGTAATGACAAACAAAAACGAATCTCCCCCTAAATTAATCCGTGCAGTAACCCGTTGGCAGGTGGTGGGGCTTTCCATCAATGACGTCATTGGCAGCGGGGTCTATCTTTTGCCTGCGGCGGCGGCGCTTTTACTGGGTCCGATGAGTATATGGGCCGTCCTGTTGGCGGGTTTTGCGGTAGCGGTTCTGATTCTTTGCTTTGCAGAAGCCGCGAGTTACTTTGACGAACCAGGAGGGGCATATCTTTACACGAAAGAGGCATTTGGCGACTTCATAGGATTTGAAGTTGGGTGGATGACTTGGCTTGCCAGAGTGACTTCCGTGGCCTCTCTATCCGTAGGTTTCGCCTTGGCTATGGGTTATTTGTGGCCAGGGGCAACAGAGGGTTGGGGAAGAGCCGCAGTCATTACATCTTCCTTAGCCATTCTCACCTGGATCAATGTCATTGGAGTAAAGGAGGGCGCTAAAATGGCGGTTATCCTGACCATCGCAAAATCCCTTCCTCTTATTTTGTATATTGGGATAGGCGTATTTTTTATCAACGGAGATCTATTGGTGGAAGATATGCCTGAAGTTTCATTTACTTCGCTCTCAGAGGCCGTACTGCTTTTGCTGTTTGCGTACTGCGGATTTGAAAATACCCCTGGCGCTGCCGGTGAGTTCAAGAATCCCAAGAGAGACATCCCCTTTGCCCTTTTGGCCATGGTTGCTCTGGTCACCTTGATCTATACGTTGGTGCAGCTTGTTGCTGTAGGTACCTTGCCTGGATTGGCACAGTCGGATTC
>DATGMS010000447.1:0-2695 GCA_035307285.1 Cyclobacteriaceae bacterium | reverse complement strand
CGGGAAGAGTTTTTCGAAAAGATGCAGGAGATGGAGCCGCGGTTCCAGTACTCCGTATTTTATTCAGGTGCTAAGTGGAATGATGAGATTGGAGTCAGGAATTTTTACAAGACCAGTAGTGGTGGATGGTCCGACGGTGCTCCGGTGAACGGGGTTGGCTATATGAAGAAATTCTTGGGCAGAGGAAGTTGGGGCGGTGGCCAGTTTAACTGGATCGTGTTCAGGCTGGCGGAATTTTACCTCAATTATGCAGAGGCGTTAAACGAGGTGTCGCCATTGGATCCGGCTGCTTTTGAGGCCATCAACGCCGTGAAGAGAAGAGCCGGTATTCCGGAAATAGCCGTGACCGATCCCCGATATGACAGCCAAGAGGAATTCAGAATGGCTATCCGAAGAGAACGCGCGGTAGAGCTTGCCTTCGAGGAACATCGGTTTTTTGATGTGAGAAGGTGGAGGATTGCGGAAGAAGAAGGTGTAATGAAGGGAGCCATGCATGGGTTGAACATCTACCAGCAGGAAGACGGAAGCTTTATTTACAGGAAAGAACCATTTGAAACCCGCGTTTGGGAAAACAAAATGTATCTCTATCCCATCCCGCAGGGTGAGGTGGACAAAGGGTATATTCAACAAAACCCCGGGTGGTAAGACTTTCCCATCCAACCTTTACGTTGACAACCCTTTGTCAGCCTGTAGATAAAATACTGTTGGCACTTTATAACTAGACAAGCAAATGAAACTTAACATAAAATCTTTTACAAAAAACCCTAAGGCCCGTCTCGGTCGGTTGATGGCATCCTGCCTAGTTTGCGGGATTGCCTTTAGCACCTCTGGGCAATCCATTTCCCCACAGAATCTATTTGATTCCGACACGCTTGATCAGACAGAAGGAAACACCGCCAGCCGGACCGCAGTGAATGTGGCCTATGGAGCAACAAACAGGGAAGCACTTACCGCGTCGCTATCAACGGTAGGCAGCGAAGAAATGAGAAAAACATTTACCCCTTCCCTCAGCAATACCTTGTTTGGGCGGTTGCCGGGATTGACGGTGATGCATGGCAGCGGCGAGCCGGGATTTGATGAACCCAGCCTTCTGATCCGAGGGATAGGCACTTTAAACGATGCTTCCCCATTGGTTATGGTAGACGGCTTTGAGGCTTCTTTTGACCATCTTTCTGTGGGAGAAATAGAAAGTGTATCCGTACTTAAAGACGCTGCAGCCCTGGCGCTATATGGGGTAAGGGGGGCGAACGGAGTGATTTTGGTGACCACAAAAAGAGGGAAAGAAGGGAAGACCCAAATCCGATTTGATGCAAGGACTGGGTTTCAACAGCCCACACGCTTACCGGAATTCGTCAACGCCCATGAATACGGCACTTTGTACAACGAGGCGCTGAATAATGACGGCTTGCCCTTAAGGTATTCGGAACAGCAGCTGGATGCATACCGTATCGGTACTGACCCTTATTTATATCCTAATGTCAACTGGTATGATGAGGTTCTGCAAAACAGTGCCAGGATCAGTGATTACAATCTTACTTTCTCTGGCGGAGGCAAGACTACCCGCTACTTTATATTACTGGGGTATCTGCAGAACGAGGGGCTTTATGCCAACACAGATGGAAAGAGAAAAGAGAACTCTAATGCGGATTTCCGAAGGGTAAACTTCCGTTCCAATATTGATGTGGCCATCAGCCCAAAGGTTTCTGCAGCATTGGATTTTGGCGGAAGGATAGAAGACCGTTCTTATCCTAACTTTGACGGTCCATCTCTCTGGGAAAATATGGCGAGGTATCCAGCCAATGCTTTTCCGGTAACCAATCCAGACGGATCCTGGGGAGGAAGTTCTGTTTATCCCGACAATCCCGTTGCTTCAGTTCTCGGCCGGGGCTACACTTCTTCACATGATAGAAATATCCTTACCAATCTCCGGCTTTCGGAAGACTTGAGTGACTTTGTGCCCGGCCTGAGGTTTTCACAGGCTTTGGGAATCAATAACTGGCATCGAGGCAATTATAACCGGACCAGGAATCTAGCTTATTATGAACTCCAGCAAGGGAATAGTGACTCTTCCCCAATTTATTTGCAGAGAGGGTTGGATACGGGATTCAGTGTAGCCGAAGGGGGTAACGACCAATGGAACCGGATGAATGTGCAGGCAGCCTTGGATTACCAACGACAAATGAAAGAACACGGCATTTCAGCCATGCTGATGTACCACCAAGATGTCTTAAATGTCGGAGGGAACAATGTGCCTTATGCAAGGCAGAGTTTTATGGGAAGAGTCAATTACAATTATCAATCTAAATATTATGCCGAGTTGGGCTTTGCCTACAGCGGTTCCGAGCGTTTTGTTGAAGGAAACCGATTCGGTTTCTTCCCGTCACTTTCCGGAGCATGGGTATTGAGCAAAGAAGACTTTTTGGCAAATAGCAGTGTAGTGAATTTCCTGAAGGTAAGAGGTTCAGCAGGATTGGTAGGAAGCGATGTTTTTGGAGGAAGCAGGTTTGCCTACACTCAGGATTTCTATTATTCCGGAAATTACCGATTGGGAACGGATAATTCAACCATTTCCACCATTGTGGAAGGAGCATTAGCCAATCCAGGAGTCACTTGGGAGAAGGACCTCAAATTTAACATTGGGTTTGAGGGACAATTGTACAATAAGCTATCCTTTGGCCTTGACTTCTTTTACAAC
>DATGMS010000446.1:0-5528 GCA_035307285.1 Cyclobacteriaceae bacterium | reverse complement strand
TTTTGAATAAAATCAATCAGCTTCTGATCGGCTACGAAGTGAATGGATTGCATCTGTAATTTCATAATTTTTAACAGTTAAAAGTTAAACTTTATTTACGCTTTCGGATGTGCCTGATCAAACACAGCCTTGAGTTTTTCTATAGTATTGTGGGTATAAACTTGGGTAGCAGCAAGACTTGCATGGCCTAACAAATCCTTCACAGCATTGAGGTCAGCCCCTTTGTTCAACAGGTGAGTTGCGAATGTATGCCTCAGAAGGTGAGGGCTCCGCTTTGAAGTTTGGGCAAAAAAATCTAAATACTTTCTGACAATCCGATATATCATCATAGGATAAGCTTGCTCTCTTTGTATAGTAACGATAAAATAATCATCTCGGTCTAATTTTTCAAATGATTCTAAAAAACGGCTTTTATAGGCCAAGATATTTTGGAGGAGGTGATTAGTTATAGGTATTATTCTTTGCTTCTTCCCCTTTCCGACGACCTTTATGGAGGCTGAATGCAAGTCGATATTCTGCCACCTTAAATGGATTAGTTCGGAGAGGCGGATTCCTGTTAGGTACAAAAATTCCATGACCATCCTGTCCCTGTCCCCCTCAAAATCTTGGGAATACTCCCCTTCCTGGAGAATCTTCTCCATCGCCTCCTCCTGCACGAATTCAGGCAGCCTCTTGGGAGTCTTAAGGGTTTTAAGTTTAGAGGTAGGATCTTTATCGATCTCCCCCGACCGCAATAAAAATTTGTAGTAGGCCTTTAAAGTAGCCAATTTGCGGTTGACGGTGGTGGCTGATAAGTTTTGCTCAACCAAATCGATCCTCCAGGCACGGATCTCCTCATGCCCCGCCTGGCTGATCTCCAGCATCCCAAAAGAGAGGCGGGCAAATTCAGCAAATTGCTCCAGGTCCGTCTTATAGGCTAAGACGGTATGGGGACTCGCACGTTTCTCGTGCTCCAAATAGTTCAGAAAAGAAAAAAGCATATCGGTGATTAAACACACCAATATGCTGATTTATAATTTAGAAAAGAAGGATTAAATTATTTTCCTTCTTCGTCTTGAAGACGTTGTATGTAGGCAGCTTTAAGAACTTCTCCTCTTCTTTTGATAGAAGGCTTCTCAAAATACTGTCTTGCCCTTAGTTCTCTAATGGCACCAGTCCGGTCAAACTTCTTCTTAAAACGCTTTAGCGCCTTTTCGATTGATTCGTTTTCTTTTACGTTGACTATGATCATTTTTATACACCTCCTTTCAGGGTCGCAAAGATAAGGAAAATAATGTTAGAAAGCCAAAAAAGCTTTGGTCTATCGAAAAACCTCGTGCAGCCTCCTTGGCGAATATCAACGAATTTCAAATAAAAACCTTCCTTGCCTAAACCTTTGTTAAAACAAATGTTGTTATAAATGCGTATCTACTTGAGTATCTACAAATTTAGCCCGGATTGATGAAAATTAATGATTCCATACAGCAAGTCGAATTTGAAAATCCCCAAACCAAAGCTTGGGTCAATCTGATGTTTACCTACCACCACATGATCGATAAGACCCGTCAGGTATTCAAACAGTTCGGTCTTACGCAACAGCAATACAACGTATTAAGGATTCTGAAAGGAAAAAAAAGCCAACCCGCCACCTGCGGAGAAGTAAAGCGGGTGATGTTAGACAAAAACCCGGACCTTTCCAGACTTTGTGATCGATTAGTAGCCAAGAAATTAGTAGTGCGGGGGATTAACGAAAACAACCGCAGAGAAGTAGAGCTTACCATTACAGCTAAAGGCTTAGAATTGTTGGACGCCATCTACCTTCCGCTAAAAGAGACCGCTCAATTGCATAATTCGCTTACCGATCTGGAGGCCGAGCAGCTTTCTGATCTGCTTGACAAATTAAGGCAATAAAAAAAATTTACGTTAATATTCGTTTAAACAAATAATGTCCAAACAAACAACTGGAACCATGAGTACATTAACTAAGATTGATCCTTTCCAACCCATTGCCATTAAGTCCTTAAAATTAAAAAACCGGCTCGTGATGGCTCCCATGACACGTTCCCGTGCAATAGACGCGGTACCCAATGATATGATGGCGACGTATTACGGGCAACGGGCTTCAGCCGGACTGATCATCACCGAAGGCATAGCCCCTTCCCCAAACGGGATGGGCTACGCCCGGATTCCGGGGATATTTTCCCCTGAGCAAATTGCAGGGTGGAAAAAGGTCACGGAAGCCGTCCATGGCAAGGGTGGTAAAATCGTTGCCCAACTGATGCACACCGGGCGGGTCGGCCATTCCGCCAATCTTCCTGCAGGTGCTAGAATCCTTGCCCCTTCGGCCATCGGAGTGGAAGGACAGATATGGACAGATGCCCAAAGCATGCAGCCTTACCCGGTTCCCGAGGTCTTTACATCCGAGGAAATCCAAACCGTTATCCAAGAATTTGCCCAGGCTGCAAGCAATGCAGTAGTTGCTGGATTTGACGGCGTGGAATTGCATGGCGCTAACGGCTATTTGTTAGAACAATTCCTGAACCCGAATGTAAATACTCGCACTGATGCCTACGGAGGAACTGTGAACAATCGCATACGTTTCGTATTGGACACGGTAGATGCCGCGATAGCCGCCATCGGTAAGGAAAAAGTGGGAATTCGACTCTCGCCTTTTAGTACTTTTAATTCCATGCCACTCTACCCGGAAATCTGGGACACCTATGAATTACTAGTTTTGGAATTGAATAAACGGGATCTGCTGTATCTCCATATTGTAGAGTCCTCGGCCCGTAACGTGGAAGAAGGCCAGGAATTGCTGGCCACCATCCGTAAAAGCTTTGAAGGCACTTTAATTGCAAACGGCGCCTATACAAATAGCTCTCTAGGGGGAGCTTTAGATGAGCGGAAAGCAGATTTGATCTCTTTGGGAGTTCCTTATATCGCGAACCCTGACCTAGCGGAACGCTTTCAAAACAACCTGCCGCTCAATACACCACATCCGGAGACTTTTTATTCGGCCGACGAAAAAGGATATACCGATTATCCTTTCTTTAAAAACTAAAAGCACTTTTAATGGATCTGAGCGCAAACGCTCAGATCCATTTTAACCGTTAGGGTAAATCATAGGATTAGCATATTCTAAAAAAACTGAAGAAAAAAAGTAATAACGCTTGCGTGGTTCGAGAAGACATATTAACTTTGAATTACAAAGTACTTTTAATATGAAGAAAGAACAGGATTATTTTCGGGATCTGGTCGAAATACGCTCCATGATGGAGCGCTCCTCCAAATTTTTGTCGCTCTCCGGCTGGGCTGGAGTCATGGCGGGAATTTATGCCTTGATAGGGTCCTATTTGGCATACTATGTATTGGATTTCCGCCCGGAAGAACTCTCCGATCCCTCAGCTACAGCAATACTTCCGGATAACTTTGGGCAAGTGGTTTTACTCGCTCTTGTGATGTTGATACTAGCCATTAGCACAGCCATTTTTCTTTCCTCTAAAAATGCCATAGCAAAAGGAGAAAAAGCATGGAATGCGACCTCAAAAAGAATGATATATAATATGGCTGTCCCTTTAATAACAGGCGGCTTGCTAATACTCATCTTCATTTCAAAAGGGTGGATAAGCTGGATTATACCGCTTTCTTTGATTTTCTATGGCCTTTCGCTATATAATGCAAGCAAATTTACTTTCGGACTTCTAAAATATTTAGGGCTGATCCAGATAGGTTTGGGTTTAGTTGCTGCTTGCTTAATAGAGTACGCCGTACTTTTGTGGGCGATAGGATTCGGGGTATTCCATATAATATATGGAGTTTACATGCATATAAGGTACGAGCGGTGAAAATTTCTCTCCATGGTTTACATAAAGCGTTCGAGAGCCGGGTCAGGCTAGGGATCATGTCTGCATTGACAGTCAATGAACTGCTGGACTTCAACTCGTTAAAGGATTATCTGAATGTGACGGATGGCAACCTTGCCAGTCATCTCAAAGCTCTTGAAAAAGAAAAATTTATTGAAGTGCAAAAGTCTTTCGTAGGCCGGAAACCCAATACCAGTTATGCGGCATCTAAACTTGGGCGTAAAGCTTTCAATGACCATTTAAATGCATTGGAACAATTAATTAAGAACGTGACCGAATAATCAATTCGCCTAGAGGGGGAAAAAAAATTTCACCGTTTACTTTGCCCTACAAAGTTCTTTGGAAAAATCCAAAGCACTTTGTATAACCTAAAATAAATCATGACAACAAAATTGAAGATTTGTAACGTATGAAAAAGGAAATGCTCTCCCACCTGAATGACCCCAAGCAACTGGAAAAACTGTACCGCACCGACAAGCCGCAATTCACACGGGCATTTCGGTCCTTGTACCCCGAGATAAAAGAGCATCCTGCCGCAGAATTTTGGCACGAGAGGCTGCATTATGAAAGCGATGAGATCCAATGGGGTAAAAGTAGCGAACTGCTGTTCGTGGCAATAGCCTGCGTCATAGCAGGATTTATCGCAAAACTCCCCGGCATCTTTTCCCTGGACGAAGAGTTCTTCTACCCTAGAAACATAGGATTTATCGTCTTTCCGACCTTGACCGCTTTCTTCCTCTGGAAGAAAAAAATGCCGCTAAAGAAAACGATGATAGTGGCAGGCATTTTTCTTGTCGGTGCATTGTTTATCAATCTCCTTCCAAATGATCCGGAAAGCGACACGCTCACCCTGGCCTGCATCCATCTTACACTATTTCTATGGTGTATTCTAGGCTATGGTTTCGTGGGTGGAATCCAAAACCATCTAGACAAGCGGCTCGATTTCCTGAAATACAACGGGGAATTGGCCGTCATGGCCGCCCTTCTATTAATAGCCGGGGGGATGTTAACCGGCATAACAATGGGCTTGTTCTCCCTGCTTGGAATTAACATTGAAGAATTCTATTCCTCCTATGTAGCGGTATTTGCCTTACCGGCGGTGCCTATTATAGGTACCTATCTTACCCAAACCAATCCGCAATTGGTAGGCAGAGTTTCTCCCGTAATCGCAAAAATCTTCAGCCCGCTAGTACTGCTGATGCTGGTTATCTATCTCGTAGCCATGGCGTACTCCGGAAAAGACCCTTACAATGACCGGGAGTTCTTACTGTTCTTCAATCTTCTGTTGATTGGTGTGATGGCGATCATCTTCTTTTCTGTCGCCGAGACATCTAAAGTCAGCAGGCACAAGTTGGAATTTTGGGTGCTATTCCTGTTGTCTATCGTCACCATATTGGTGAATGGCGTGGCACTGTCGGCCATCTTGTTCCGTATATCTGAATGGGGAATAACACCGAACAGGGTCGCAGTGTTGGGTGGTAACGTATTGATCATAATCCACCTGTTACTGGTCGCCGCCCAAATTTACAGAACGCTCTTCAATGAATCAAGATTAACCAACGTGAGGCAAGCCATTGTTTCTTACCTGCCCGTTTATTTCCTGTGGACGATCATCGTGATCTTTGTATTCCCATTTGTCTTTGGTTTTAGATAAACATACCGGTGCCTATGTTTTAAAGCTTCCTT
>DATGMS010000445.1:0-5890 GCA_035307285.1 Cyclobacteriaceae bacterium | reverse complement strand
CGGGATTTCTTGAAATCCACGGGAGCTATAATTCTTGGGGGCACAGTTCTCCCCTTAGGTTTTTCCACTCCAGCCTCTGCTGCAAGGGACAACGTATTAAAAGTAGGTCTGATAGGTTGTGGCGGCAGGGGAACCGGGGCGGCGGTCCAAGCTTTGAAGGCAGATCCTGATGCAGTACTTACCTGCATGGCAGACGTGTTCCAAGACCATTTGGACAATTCCCACATGGCGATTAGCAAGGCTAATGCGGGTCAAATTAAGGTCGACAAAGAAAATCAGTTTGTTGGATTTGATGCTTATCAAAAGGTGTTGGATTCTGACGTTGACGTGGTTATTCTTACTACTCCCCCTGCTTTCCGGCCGGGGCATTTTAAAGCAGCCATTGAGGCTGGTAAGCATGTATTTTGCGAAAAGCCTGTGGCTGTGGATGCCGCGGGCGTAAGAAGCGTATTAGAGTCCGCAAGAACGGCGAAAGAGAAAGGTTTGGAGGTGGTGTCCGGTTTTACCTTCCGTTATGATTTTCCCAAACGGGCTCTTTTTGAGAAGATAAATGAGGGGCAGATAGGTGAGATACTTACAGTAAACACTGTTCGGAACGGAGGGGGGCTGTGGTCAAAACCTCGTCAGCCGGAGTGGAAGAATATGGAATATCAATTGAGAAACTGGCTGTATTATGATTACCTCTCAGGGGATTATTTGGTGGAAATGATGTGTCATAGCCTTGATATGATGTCTTGGGCTCTTGGCGATCAATTACCCATAAGTGCTACAGGAACCGGGGGCAGACAGGCAAGAGTAGAAGAGGTATATGGCAACGTCTGGGATCATTTTGCCATCGAATATGACTTTGCCAATGGCGCCAAAGGATTCCATTTTAGCCGCCAACAACAAGGCTGCTCCAATACAAACAAGGTAGAGGTCGCAGGTAAAGAAGGATATGGAGTGGTAGATATAGGAAAAGGTATCCATGAAATCTACGGGGCCAATGCTTGGAAATATGAAGGTGAAACGAACAATCCTTATGAGACCCAGCACGAAGAATTGTTTTCATCCATCCGTGCTGGCAAACCTTTGAATGAAGGAGAGTTAATGGCCAATAGTACCATGCTGGCTGTGCTGGGCAGGATGGTGGGATATAGCGGGCAGACACTCACTTGGGCAGATGCGCTTAAATCTGAAAAGGTTTTAGGACCTTCGTTAGAAGAGTATAGCTGGGATTTGGATTGGGCATCAAATCCAGTGGCCGTTCCGGGAGTAACCAAAGTGATTTAAGTCGAGCTATGTTAAAAACTTTGTATAGAACGGCTGTCCTAGGATGCTGTGTTTTGTTAGGTCAGGTTAACGCCTTTGGACAGGAGGTGATGTTTGAGTTTGGGACTGAAGTGGGGCTTAATAAGTTCACTGCCGATGTCCTCGGAGAAGAGTCCCTGATTAAATGGTATAATGTCAATACCGAGGAGGATACTTGGTCCCACCAAGATAGCCTTCTGGTATGCAGGGGCCTTCCCATTGGTGTGATCCGCTCGGAAAAACAGTATGAAAATTTTATCATGCACGTGGAGTGGCGGCATATGGAGGCTGGAGGAAACTCCGGAACCTTTATTTGGAGCAGTGCCAGGCCCGGAGAGAATAGGCTTCCGGATGGAGTGGAGGTTCAGATGTTGGAATTGGACTGGGTAAACCAGAATATACGAGATGGGGTAAAGCCTCCTATTGCGTATGTTCATGGAGAATTGTTTGGAGTAGGAGGGGTGACTACGGTGCCTGACAACCCGAGGGGAGAGAGAAGCAAATCCATTGAGAATCGCGCCAAGGGAAAAGGCGAGTGGAACACCTATGATGTAATTGCAGTGGATGGAGTGGTAAAACTTGCTGTCAACGGGAAATTTGTGAATGGTGTCAGTAAATCTTCCCAGAAGAAAGGTTATATCTGTTTGGAATCGGAAGGTGCCGAGATTCAATTCAGAAACTTAAGGGTGATGGAGTTACCTGGCGGCGTGACAACAGCTGAACAAACTGCGCCTCTATTTCCGTAGCGTTGGGCAACACAATAAAATTAGCAGAAGAAGTGTTTAAAAATAAAGAAGACTGGAAGCTATCCATATTGGGTAGGTTCCAGTCTTTTTAATTTGCTGGATGTCAGGTTACTCAAAGAATGGTACATCTTTGACCGCGTATTTCCGCATTCCTTCCTCGTTGATTTCAACTCCAATTCCTGGTTTCTCGGATAGGGTGATGAAGCCCTTTTCTGTTCTTGGCCCATCGTAGGTCACGATATCCTGCCATATTGGGTCCTTATCCATGTAAATTTGCCATTCCATAATCTGAAAATTCGGAACTGATGCACATACATGGCAACAGGCCATTGCACCCAGGAATGAAGCCACCATGTGAGGAGAGAACGGGACATAGTATAGATTGGCTAAATTCGCTATTCGCTGACCTTCCCCGAGGCCCCCTGCTTTCTGTAAATCTGGCATAATAATATCTACTGCACTCTCGGATAACAATCGCGTGAAACCGTAGGCAAGGTACACGTTTTCCCCTGTGCAAATCGGCGTTGAGGTCTGGCTTGTGATTGATTTGTACACTTCAGGATTGTCAGCAGGGATCGGTTCCTCCAGCCACATCAAGTCAAGGTCTTCATAAAGCTTTGCCATTTTCAAGCCGGTGACCGCATCATATCGACCATGCATATCGACACAGATATCGATGTTTGGACCTACTTCCTGCCGAACAGCCGCTATCGCATTATACATCCGGTCGATCTCAGCAGGACTTGCTGTCCAATTGTATCTGTCATATTTGTTGGGGTCTCTGGCATCATCAACGTCAAATTTGACTGCGGTATAGCCTGCGGCAACTGCCCCCTTAGCTGCTTCGGCATAATCTGAAGGGCTTGGATTGGTAGAGGTGTAAAGGGCCGTATCGCAATACACCCTTAGTTTGTCTCTGAATTTTCCTCCCAGTAATTGATAAACAGGCACCCCGAATACTTTTCCGGTCAAATCCCAAAGTGCCGTTTCAATGGCGGTGAGCACAGCAACAAAAACGCCTGATTGTGCTCCTCCAAAGAATGCTCCTTTCCTTATTTGTTCAGCAATACGATTGGGGTTAAGTGGGTTTTGTCCTGCAATCATAGCTCCCATGCGCTTGACCATATGATAGGTACCGTGTATTGCATCTACAGCTTCCCCGCATCCCCAAACGTCTTGATTGGTATATATTTTCACATACAAAGCACCCCGTGCATATCCACATTTGACATCTGTAATTTTAAGGTCAGAAGGATTTGAAAATTTGTTTTGCTTTTGCACTGCACCTCCCAAGCTCTCGCTAAAGCTGCCCAACAACATTCCTCCTGTCAAGCCGGTAACAAGGCTTTTTTGTAAAAATGATCTTCTACTGTCTTTAATATCTTTCATAATGGTTAAATAAGGGTATTGGATTACCAGGTTCTATTTTTTAGAATTTCTTGTATCTGTTCTTTTGCAATGGGCAAATCGTCGATGTGCTCGTTTAGCCAAGCAGAGAAATCACGCTCAATATCTTCCGACCAGCGCGTATCAATCTGTCCTGCCGTGTAAACACCGGCCCGAAGCCTTTCATGACCAAACATGTCCCGTAAACGTACCACTTCAGAGGTAACCACTACCCTTTCTACCAAGTGCGGAGGTATAAACGAAACTGCCCCGTCCCGACCCAAAACCACATCTCCAGCCATTACAGTGGCTTGGCGGATTTTTGTCGGACGGTTGATGCCGATAAGCATGGTATTAAGGTCGCCCTGCTGATTGTGGTGAGAAGGGTGATAGCTGCCAAAGAAGGATGTAAAACCTCCCAGCTCTTTCAATCCTCCAATATCCCGAATCGCCCCGTCATATACAATACCGTTTCCTGTCTTTGCATAGATGGCATTGCCTACGTTGTCACCAATGGTAGGCCCGCCGTCGTGGAGCCCAAATTGATCCGCTACATATACATCATTTTCTGTCAAAAGATCTACCGGCCAGGAGTTTTGACCCCGCTTGCCTTCTTTTTTTCCTCGTTCGTCAATGGCATCATGGATATCCGGACGGCCTGGCATAAACGTGGCAGTCACTGCGCGTCCGACAAGAATGCTATCAGGATTGATTTGCTGCCATCCCTCGGCATATTGGTATTTATATCCGGCATTTTTCATCACAGCCCATGCTTCATCATGGGTTACGTTTTTCATTCTTTTCAGAAGGTCATCCGAAACCTTCGGCCTGCCGTCGCTAAATCGCTCCCCCTCCCATAAAGGGGTCAAAAACAACATTTCCTCTTTGTCAATTTGTTGCGCTATTCCCTGGTAACTAAAGAGGGAACAAAGCATAATAAGCAATAAGCGGTTTTTAGAAATTGTATTCATCATGGTCTTTTAATAGTAACAAATTGAGATAGCAGGCCTGATTAGCTTCTCAGGCCTGCTTTTTTAAATTATGGCTTATGCCACCAAACCCGTGTCTCCAAGTTGTCAGGTCCTTGTTGACTTATCGCTTGATTCACATTTTCCTCGTTGACGGAAATTTCCGAATTGGGGTAAGTGAGTCTGTTGATAAATTCTACTTCTCTTCCTGGATATGGATTAGGAGCAAGATCCGGGTATCCGCTTCTCCTGAAATTCGCAAATGCTTCGGGGCCGTTCAACAAAGATGAAACCCAATACTGAGTATTGATTTGCTCTAACGCGTTTCCCTCCTGGAACGGATTTTCAGCCAAATAAGCGTCAATGTCAGCTTCGGGAATAGTAGATGCTTCATCGTGCAAAGCAAGCTGCTGCATATGCTGACGAACTGCCTTCACATAATAACCTTCGGCATCCCCACTGATCCAACCCCGGGTAACGGCTTCTGCCAGCAACAAATTCGTCTGTGAAGCGGTGACGATAAAGTTAGGGGCATTTACTTTGGTAATTCTCCTTCTATCAATTTGACTGAATTCGTAGAAGCTGGTTAAACCTAAACTTGCGGCACGTTGAACAGCAAGAGCATTGTCCAAGCCCATTGGCATCCCTATTTGTAAATCTGGGTCATAGGTCTGTCGATCTACAGATTGCTCCGAGCCAGAGGAAGCACCTATATATCTAACAGCAATGGCCTCAAGCCGCGGATCATTGTTTGACTTCAGATAGTTGACAAATGGTTCAGTCATAAAAACGTTGGCCGCTTCTGTTGCATTTAAGGTGTTTCCTACTGGATTCTGAAAGTTATTGTCATGCCGAATCATGGCATTGTCTGAATTCTCCAATATTAGATCCCCTGCAAAAGCCGTTTGTACAATTTGACTTGCTCTGGTAGGGTCTACCCTGCTCAATCTCATGCCTGCGCGAAGCAGAAGTGAATTTGCAAATCTTTTCCATTGTTGTACATCGCCGCCGTAAAGTATCTCAGCAGTCTCAACCGCACTTCCGGGGGCTCCCAAAGAGTTTGAAGCTTCAGTCAACTCTCTGATAATCTCTCCATAGATAAACTCTTGAGAATCATAGGAAGGAAAGAATATCTGTTCAGAGGAGAACCCCAATCCGGCTTGCGTGTAGGGTATCGATCCATAGGTATCAGTCAATACCATGAAGGCGTTGGCCTGAATAATCCGAGTCATCTGAAGGAGGTCTTGTCTGGTTGGATCATCCTGTATTCTCCGGATGATGTCCTTGGTGTTTTTAATCACCTGTCGATAATAAACCTGCCAATTGTTTTGGGTAGAGGTCCTATTGTCTTGGTTGTAGTTCGCTCCCGTCAATAACCCGGAATTTGGGGAAATAAGCTGCTGCACTATGCCCAGCTCATATACCATCGTGCCGTAGGAAGATGCAGAGGAATTTACTATGGCTTGGTTGAGCTGAAACGCTGGATTAATATCGGTCGCA
>DATGMS010000444.1:0-3722 GCA_035307285.1 Cyclobacteriaceae bacterium | reverse complement strand
CTTGGGGGCTTAACCATGCCTACCGATCTAGAAAGAGGAGACGAAAAGACGTATTACCTGCTGAGTTATGCCGAAGGCACTATTCAAAAACTCACCTATTGATTAGGTTCCATAATTTCGTAATTGGGTGAGTTAGTTATTAGGTTTTTATGCTATTAAGTTATTGGTTATCGGCTACCGCATGATCGGTTGCCGATAACTTTACTTCTTCAATCGGTCAACCTTTAAACTCTTCAACTTTTATACTCTCACCCTTTCTTTCCCAACACGAAAAATAGATCCAGCCCTCTATCGGGATGATCCACCAATATATAGTCTTCATGTGAGATTTGTTCCACCGATGAACCCTGCTGCTTGTGAAGCTTGTTCCGGTTCATCCGGTTAAGTATCTCGTAGGGAAGCCGTAAGAGGAAAGCCGGCAGGCGGTATTGAAGGTTAAGAAAATCAAAACGGGTAATTTTGTTGACCGATTTTCTATTGGCTTCATGATAAGCCCAGATCTTTTCATTTCCGCCGATGCCCATTGCTTCGACCCGGTCAAAAATCCCTTCACAGAGGCTCTTCAATTGCTCACCCGTGTATTCACGCGTATGCCAGGGGTTTCTGCTCAGCGTCTGACGGATGTTTGGGGTAGAAATAATTGCTTTGCCTCCCGGTTTTAAGACCCGGTAGATTTCCTGCAAAAACAACTTGTCATCCTGGATATGCTCTATGACCTGAAAGCTCACTACTGTATCATAGTGATTGGAAGCAATGCTAGCAAAGGGAGGAATAACCGCCTGCTCAAAGGTGACATTTGGAAATCTGCCCCTCAAATTCGTAATGACCTCCGGTATTTTGTCCAACCCATGATAAGAATCCACCTCACTAAGCAGTACCTCCACTCCCCTGCCTTCTCCACAACCGACTTCCAACAAATCACCACTTACCAAGGGCTTTGCGGCAATGTATGCTTTCAAAAGCCGTTGATGAATTGGGTTGTCACTGATCAACTTATCGGAGGCAATTTCCGTTGTATAGGTAGTCATTTAAAATTTCATTATTTTGGACAAAAATAGCGTTAATTTTTAAAAATCTCCGATGATAAAGATAAAGACATATTCCTTAGGCTTGTATACTGCGTTACTTACCACCTGCTTGGGGATGGCAGCAACAGCCCAAAGTTCACTCCAAGACATCAACCAAAGCCTCAGGTACTCCCGCTATTCCAGACTGGCCCTTAAAGTCATTCCCATCAAGGAATCAGACCGCACTTTTAGGCTGCAAATGGTGGTGGAAAAACTGGAGGAGAACCCTGATTTCGATAATTACCTTTTTTCCTACAGCCTTGTCGGAAACTTTCAGGAAGAGATTACTGAGGAGAAAATCATCGCCCTGGAGGAGACAGCTCTGAAGAAAGACACGGAAAGCCATTATCTTTTTGAAGAAACAGTGGAAATACCCGCCGGTCAGGAGGAGGCTTATGTGGTATTTTGGGCAAAAGATATCCGGCAGGGGGATGAATACGTGTACCATACAGATCTGATCAGCCCTTTTGTTTTTGATCAACCGGATTTTGGTGCCTACTACGGCAACAGTTTACCCTTTGACCAGACTTTTTTAAATGTAAATTCAGCATTGCTTTTTAACAGCACGCAGGGATTAAATTTGTACAGTTATTTCTACCCGCAGGAATTCTCTGTGCCGTTGCCTCCAATGGAGACCAAGCCCGCAGCCATCCCTAAGGAGGTGGATATCGTGGATGACGGCAGTTTTTTAATCAACACACCAAAAACATTTAACAGAGAAGGATATTATTTTATCCAAAGTGACACCACTTCAGCGGCGGGTTTACTCGTCAAAACCGTACCTGAATCCTTTCCAAATGTGCCTTCGTATGAGGAAATGGTAGACATGGTCGCCTACATCTCCACGAGAAAGGAACATGAGTCGCTGTTGGCAGCCGAAAACAAAAAAATTGCCCTGGATCAATACTGGATCAACATGGTCAAAGACGCGGAAAAAGCCAAGGCATTGATCCGAGAATACTTCCGTCAAGTGGAGTTCGCCAATATTCTTTTTACCGACTACAAAGAAGGCTGGATGACCGACCGCGGGATGATCTATATTGTATTGGGATCTCCACAGGAAGTCTATTTCAACGCTGACCGAGAAACATGGATTTACGATGGTTTAAATTCAAATTCAAAAATTACCTTTACCTTTGCCCGCGTCAAAAATATTTTGACCCCAAATTATTATGTACTAAACCGCTCTAGGTCCTATCAAGCGGAATGGTTTAAAAGTATCACATTATGGAGAAGCGCAAGCATGGCTTTCTGATTGACAAGGAAGAAAACGAGAAGGATTTTATTTTTGGTACCAGGGCGGTCATCGAGGCACTGAGGGCACAAAAGGATATCGACAAAATACTGGTCAACAAGGAGTTGAACAACGATTTGATCAAGGAACTTCTCGGGCTGGCGAAGCAAGAAGGGATTCCGGTGGTTCGGGTTCCTGAGGCCAAACTTAACAGAACTACCCGCAAAAACCACCAAGGTGTGGTTGCCCATATTTCCGCAATAGCTTATGCCTCCTTGGACAATGTTATTGAAGAATGTTTTTCTAAGGGAGTAGCACCTTTGATCATGGTGTTGGACAGAATCACCGATGTGAGAAATTTTGGAGCCCTCGCCAGGACAGCCGATGTAGCTGGGGTACATGCTTTGGTAATCCCGGAGAAGGGAAGTGCTCAGATCAGTTCAGATGCAGTCAAAACCTCGGCCGGGGCCTTGAATTTTCTGCCCGTATGCCGGGTAAAAAACCTTTATTATACTGTCAAGGAATTAAAAAAGATGGGCTTGAATGTGGTGAGTGCCACTGAAAAAACCGATCGGCTGATGTATGATGCGGATTTTTCTATACCGACCGCATTGGTATTAGGTTCAGAAGAAGACGGCATCTCTCCCGAACTGTTGGGTCTTACAGATGAATTCGTTGGCATTCCAATGGCCGGAAACATAGAAAGCTTGAATGTTTCTGTGGCCGGAGCTGTCTTGATCTATGAAGCGATCAGGCAGAGGAGAGGGTAAGCCATGAAAAACCAGGAATATGATCCAAGTTAAAGACAAGCAGTTTGTCCCTTTTATCAAAGAATCTGAGCTCCTTCAGCGGGTGTCCGAATTGGGCAGGCAAATAACGGACGACTATAAAGGAAGCTCCCCCCTTTTGATTGGGGTGATGAATGGGGCATTTATGTTTCTGTCCGATCTTTCCAAGACCATTGACCTTCCCGTTGAGCTCTCTTTCGTAAAAATATCTTCTTACGAATCCATGTCCTCCACCGGCACCATCAAGCCGCTGATCGGTTTGGAAACATCTTTGGCCAATAGAGACGTGATCATTGTAGAGGATATTGTGGATACGGGGCTCAGCATGTCCTACGTTTTGGAGATGCTGCAGAAAAGCCAACCGCGAAGCTTGGAGATTGTTACTTTACTATTGAAACCTGAAGCCCTTAAAAAAGACATCCAGCCGAAATACGTCGGATTCGAAATCCCAACCAAATTTGTCGTAGGCTATGGGTTGGATTATGACGGATTTGGAAGGAATTTGAGAGAAATCTACCAATTGGCCTGATTTGTTGGTAAATTGCTGAGGTTATTTGAAACGCTTATAAAAAAATCATTTTATGTTAAATATTGTACTGTTTGGCCCTCCTGGCGCAGGTAAGGGAACACAAA
>DATGMS010000443.1:0-16062 GCA_035307285.1 Cyclobacteriaceae bacterium | reverse complement strand
ATTATTAAAACTTAAACCAAAACACTATGGATACCAACAAAAAATTCTTCGACGCAGGGGTGAAATATATCCTTCCCATGACTGTCATCGGTGCGACCTTGGCCATGAAAAAAGCGAGCGGCTGGGGCAAGTTTGGCGTGTTTATCCTTTCTACTCCCATCATGCTCTTTTCACTTTTGGCTTTGGAAAAGGCGCGGAAAGGAGAACTCTTTGATAACGAAAACACCTTGTAAAACCTGTTGCGACTTAGCGTCTTGGCGTGACATAAAAGGATGTGGGCTCACGCGAAGTCGCGGAGGAGCAAAGAAGAAAACAAAATCTATCCGTTCGTATTGTAACCCTTTGCGTCTTGGTGTCTTTGCGAGAATAGAAAAAGTTCCACGCAGAGTAACGTAGGCAGAGCAAAGCATGGAAAGAAGAAAAACCAGTTATCTCTCACCTCGCAAAATCCTTTGCGGCTGGGCGAGAGAAAACAATACGAAAGTCTCACGCGAAGGCGCAGAGGCGCAAAGAAGAAAACAGGATCTATCTCTTCGCATTGTAACCCTTTGCGTCTCGGCGACTTGGCGAGAATACAAAAAGTTTCACGCGAAGGCGCAAAGAAAATAGAAGCCTATCCAATAATTCTTAAAGCTTTGCGACTTAGCGTCTTGGCGTGAAATAACACTAGAATGGGTAACCAATAGCAAAGTTAAAGACGAGGTTTTCCCTCCTCCATGTTTTGTTTTTAAAATCGAAATCATTCCCCCATCTTTCGTTTTCAGGAAGGTGGGGACTTCTTAAAGGGGTAGCTAGATCCAACCGGATCACAAAAAACTGAATATCCACACGAAGTCCCAAACCTGCGCCTACTCCCAACTCCTTATACCAATTCTTGTTGAATTTCCCTCCCGGTATCGCTTCATTTTCTTTGGCCAACCAGATGTTTCCTGCATCTGCAAATACCGCCCCCTTTACAATGGACACAATCGGGAACCTGTATTCTATGTTGCCCTCCAGTCTGATATCACCTGATTGGTCAAAAAAGGAGCCGATATTGAATTCCTCTGGCCTGAAGGTCCCTGGCCCCAAAGACCTGATCCTGAATGCACGGACGCTATTGGGACCACCTGCAAAATACTGTTTCACATAAGGCAGGGATAGCGAATTCCCATAAGGCTGGCCCCACCCCCCGAAGACCCTAGTAGCGATCACATGGTCCTCACTGTCTCTTCTGAGTTTTAGATGATATCGAAACTCAACATCTGCTTTGGCATATTGGGCGTATTCCAGTCCAAAAATAGTATTTTCTCCGCCAAAGGTTCTATTGACCAGATTGACCAAGTTTCCCGCAAGATCTAAGGTAGTGCCTACAAATATGGCATGTTTTCTCTCGGGATCCCCCAACTGGTTATAATTGAACAAATAATTAATCCCTGCGATAAACTGTTGCTCAAAACTCCTCTTCAGGAAGGGGTTGCTTTCCAAAATCGCATCGAACTCCGGCGTTGTTTTGGAAAGGTTGACATAGCTCAGATTGATGGGGTTGATCTCGTGGTAAACGTATCGGTTGGCATTCCAATTATAGCCATAAGAAGCCGAAATGGAATTTAAGCGATAAAGGCCCACCCTATTCATGAGTTCCGCGCCTAAAGAAATCTTGGTCTTCGGTACAGAATAGCTGAACCTCTCTTTGATGGGAAATGGAAAGACCACGCGCGGAAAAATCAAATCGCCCCGTATCCCTAATTCGAAAGAACTTAGGCCCTTACGGTCACCCCCAGCTAACTGGGTCTCATAGGAGAAATTGGTCGAAAAATTAAAGGTTTCGCCTCCTGCAAAAAGGTTTCTGTTCCTAAAAGTCAATGAAACCCCTGGGCCGGCAAAATTGTTGGATTTTGATCTTCCCATCAGCTCTGCCCGCACTGTCCTTTTATTCAAAGGAGACAAGAATATATTGGCTTGCAACTGTCCTTCCCCGTCTTCAGTACGGGTAGAATCTTCCTCATCGAAACGGATATTTACATATCGATAACTGCCTATAGAAGTTAGACGGCTACTGGTCCTTCTCGACGTTTGGGAACTATAGAGCTGTCCGGGTTGGAACAAGATATATTGCTCCAATAGCTCAGGCTTGAACACCAGCTCATCCTGCATAAATTTTATGTTGGACACTTCGACCGTATCCTGCTCGCGACGCTGTCCGCTGAGGCTGAAATTGGGGAACACGTTAATATCCTTGATCACATAGGGGATCAGAGACTTCTCCGGGGCAGTAAGTTTGGCCCTTACAAAGAGATCAAATTTTTTGTCTTCATAGCTGTTGGTATCCGCCTCAAAGATCAGCAAATCAGGTGTGATGTTGTAGTAGCCTTCTAATTTCAAGGCTTCATCCAATCTGACCCGTTCATCCTTCAGAAGATTAAGGTCAAAACGCATCCCCGGCTTCAACTCCGTTTCTTCCAATAATTCCGCTATTTTCTTTTCAATGGGTAAGGAATCGCCATCCACTTGGTAATTCTCAAGAACGTAAGGCTCAGCCAAAGCAGCGGAATACTGGACCGAAGCATATTTCTCCTTCCTGGTAACTTCCGACGCCACAGTACTGTAGAAGAATCCCCGGTTTTCTAATCGGTTAAAAATAAGGTTTTCGGTTCTCTCCGGGTCAACAGAAGAAAAATAAACGGGCTCCTCGCCAAACTTGTTTTTTAAAAATCGGTTGATAAACCCCGGATTTTCCTGGCTACCTTTATAATGTGCCCACAAGCCGATCCTCATCCCCAAGATTTTACTGTTAGGCTCCGGCTTCAGAAGCGCATTGAGCTCACTTTCTATTGCCTTCTTATCGGGAACCCTAAAATCCGCCTCCATATCCACTTCTCCGCCCGTATACAGCTGTTCCCCCTCGGGGATAAACTTCTTGACGCTACAGGAGTGAAATCCTACTGCAATTAAAACAACTACAAAAATTAAAACCCTATTCATTCCTTATAATTACAAGATTGTTTTCTTCTGTTTTAGCCGCTGGACGATTTTCACTTTTCTCTTCTTCCTGGGTCTCTTCCTTATTCTCATCCTCTTCCTTCTTTTTCTCCCTTACAGGAGTTTCTTCTGAATCGGGATTGATTTCTTGGTCCTCAGGATCTGTCCCTCTCCACAACTCGCGGAATTTATTGAATTCCCGGTTAAAAATCAGCGAAATACCGGTGATGATCAATTGTCCATCTATAACACTTTCAAATTGGTTCTTCCTGAATCCTCTCAACCTATATCGCCCGTTTTCAGTCAAGAGATATTCCACACTTACATTACCGAACACGGGATTGCCTCTTTCTGAGCCCTGAGAACTACCTTCCACATCCATTTGGCTCCCTACCTGGACCACTAAGCGGTCATTAAAGAGGCTTTGTTGTGCATTGACATTTAACTGAGTTCTTGTCTGCCCAGCACCTTCTTGATAGTCTTCGAAGCTATCCAAGTCAAAATCAAGTTGTAATCCCGATCCGCCAAACAAACTGTTAGAAAATGCATTTAACTGGTCAGACAAGAGCTGACTGACACTGGATCTGGCCATAGCGGCCGTACCGCCGCCTGATCCATCACTGCCAGTCGCAGGAAAAAAGCGGTTCAATACCAGGAGAGAAAATACCTGTTTGTTTAATTCATCTTCCTGCGTGTTGATTTGTTGTACTCTAGTGTACACGTTCCCACCGATAGCTCCCTGGTCATCCTCAGGCATATCCAATCCAAATGAAATTACCGGCCTAAGCAGGTCGCCGTCCACGTTCAGATAAACCAAGAAAGGCAATTCTTGGCGGAACTGCCCCGCCAATTCCGGTTCTGCCCCACTCACCTGTGATGCCATCAATTCGCTGGCAGAAGTCTCTATTCGATATATCGCCCGCAGATCGAGTACAGCATCCATAGGATCCCCTCCCCAAGTCACGGTACTTCCCTCATCTATTTCAAATCTCCTGCTTACCAGATTGTAAAGAGACATTTCATAATGTCCTTTACTGACTTCATATTTCCCCGATAGGGTTATTCGGCCGTTAGGATCCAGGTTCACATTAAGATCGGCTTCTCCCCCTAGCTGAAGGTTATCTCCAGAGCTTTCATCCACAATAACATTAAAGACTGCCTCTGGCTCAATTTCAATTATAGCACCTAACTGTATGCCCGTAAGTTCCGAGGTTGTCGGTTCCTCTTCTCTTTGCGTCAAAATATCATCAGGGTTTTCTTTGTTTACAAACACCACTACGCCATCCCTTTCTACGATGTCCAGCTGAGATTCGGGAATAATAAAGGTGAGTTCAGTATTGTTGTTGATTTTTAACCTCCCTTTGACTTGCGGCTGGTTCAGATCCCCCGTGACCGCAAAATTGGCGTTCATGTTCAGATCGCCATAAAAAAGATCATTATCCTCGCGGGAAGAATTCAACGCCTGGAAATTCTCTGCTACTAATTTTAGATTGAAAGTAGGATTAGTTAAGTCTTCCGTCAACACCTCTCCGTTAAGGTTGAAAGTGTTGTTCTCTGAATCCATTATGGTAATATTGTTCAGATACAACCCGGAGTTATCGATATTGAGCGATTCGTTCGAAAGCTTAAATTGCGAGTTTAAGGCACTCACTGTAAATACGGCATCGTTAAACTGGAAATCTCCTTCATAACTGGGGTTAACTGTGGTTCCTGACAGCTGCACGCTGCCGGAAATATTACCTTCTGTATCCCTGATCTGCTGGCCTGAAAGTCCTTCTATGGCCTGTAGCTTTAACTCATTGATTACTAAATCTAAATTCAAATTGGCCCCACTGTCTGCTGCGACGTAATCCCCGACCAAATCAAGGTCGATATCACCTTCCTTCAATGCCAGATTAAAGTTATATTCCTGCGCCCCGGCAGTCTCCGCGTTTAAGCTTAAGGTACCTAAGGGTACTTCCGTAACTTGTAAGCTGTCAATCCGCACATCAGCAATAAGTCCTGTAGGGCCGAATAGATTCTCTACAATTAATCTTCCGTTTAATAAACCGTCTGCTATTAAGGTGTCCGGATTCAACAGACTTGTAACCGAAGAAAGCCCAAAGTTCTTAAAAGAAATCCCCAAATGTTCTTCCTCGACCCCCTCTACTTCATTGCTCACCGATAGTTCCTGGTTACCGCTCTGCCAAATAAAATTTTCAAAGCTTAAAAACTGATCCCCGAACATCACGCTATTGTCTTCGGGAACTGACCAGTTCATTTTATTCAATATAAGTTCATCAGGTTCGATACGCACCAGTAGCGTATCTCCCATCATGGCTAGGTTTGAACCCACCTGAAAAAGGATGTCCTCCCCATCATAAGAAACAAAATCAAAATTTAGCCGCTCCTCTGCGACAACTCCTGAAAGATAAGTCCTACCCATAGACAGTGGCCCCGCTACGACTGAAACTAACCCGAAGGCAGCTTCTAGGTTCTGATCATCCGCATTGATCCGCAGCTTTAAGCTATCCACCTCGATGTTGTTGTACAAAACGAAAGGAAGATCCAGGTTGGCGGTAAGCAATCTGTCTGCTTCTTTAAAGTCTACGTCCATGTACACAGAATCCATCTGTTCCAGCCCTTCCAGAAATACCTGTTGAAGGATGGGAGTGCTTTGCAGACCCAGATTCAATCTCATTTCAACCGGGGATGCCACCGTATCCATGTACACCGAATCTGTGAGGTAGGTACTGAGATGTCTTTGGAGTGCTTCGCTCAATTCCGCCGGAGAAGCATTGGACCGCAATCTCACATTCAGAATTTCCCCGGAAAGATCCAAACTGGTGGAATCTTCCCGTACATGGGCAACAAGATCCACCGGCCCCAATTGGAACGGCCGGCGTTCATACACCACCACTCCATCTGATATTTGTGATGTGAGGTCAAACGATTCGGGGCTCCCCTCAAAAGTAGCGTCCAGTTTTAAACTTGCCCTGAGTGCTTTGCCGGTTAAGCCCAAGTCAAAAAGATCTGCACCCCTCAAATCCAAAATTACCTGATAAGTTGGGGAGACGGAGTCCAGATCCGCAAGTGCCTCGAGGGCCAGATCCAGATTCTCTCCTTCGAACAATAAGTCCAGCTTTCCATTACCATTGTTCATCTGGCCCTCTAAAACAAGTCCAGAGAAATCACTGTTATTATAAGACAACTTCTTGAAATCTGAAGTCAGGACGGCATCCAACGTTTCCAAGCTGCTTCCTCTGCCCTCGGAATGGATATTAAAAGTTATCGTTTCCAATTGCTCGTTTTGAAGGAGTTCTTTAAGCTGGAGCTCCTCTACCATTAGATCCACATTGAATGCAATCTGATCAGTATTCACATAATTACCATTGAGGCGCACTTCTCCCTCCGGCATACTAAGCGAGATATCTGCCATCATATTATTCAGTGTGCCTTTGATCTGGCTTTCCAAAGCAATTGTTTCAGGCAACTTAATTCCCATGGCGGATTCATCCACAAAATTTCGCAAGTCGGCGCGTTGGGATCTAAAGTTCAATATAGGGAAATCAAGCCCCAGGCGGTCCATATCCATGGGATGGTTGACCGTTCCGCGGGCGTTAAGCTCGGTAGCGTTGCCCCATTTAACATTTGCTTCCGAAATACCCAGTTGTTCCAGTGTCCCGTCGACGTTCAGATCCATGAGAATAGGATGTTGTGCGGCTTTAGACAACAGCGTATCCTTGGCGAGATCGGGGCTGAAGAAATAGGCATCCTGGACATCCGCTTTCATTTGAACGCCCAAGTCAACTGTTGACCTTTCCGGGAATTCCATCAATTCATTCAAAGAAACATAATCCACCGAAAAGTCTCCTGCTAATTCGCTTCGGTTGGTGATCAAGCTTAGCCCTGACAGTCGGGTAGAGCTGTTGCTGATGTCCAAACCCAATTCAAATTCCCTTAAAGCAAATCCGCTTATCTCCTCAAATGAAAAACCATTGATATCGAGTTTTGCCTGATTTTCTCTCAATGAAACATTGTCTATCTGGAGAGATAAATCTTGGATGTCTACAGCATTTGGATTAAAATACCCCACCTGTGGATTTTCTTCCCCCGACTGATACATGATTCGGTTTTGGCCAAGGGAAATCTGTCGAACATCCACCTCCCATTCAGGCCACTCAAAACTCGATGCCGCCACCGTATCCTTCGCCGCTTCGGTGGAGTCTACAGGTACTACCTGTTGGGACATTTTTAATACCACGTCAGAATTATTGAGGCTCAACGTCTTCAATACCACCTTATTGGTCTCCAGATTAGCTTGTGGAAGTTCAACCAACAGATCCCCCAAAGAAAGGTCTGCCAATATCCCATCGGGTTGGGATTCATAATACGCTTTGACATTGTTGATAGCGAAGCGGTCTATAATGACCAAGGGCATGACGCCTGCCGAAGTTGTATCTTCTGCGGTCGGCTCGAAGGGCTTGGTTTGTTTATAAAAGACAGAGGAGCTATTGAAGAAAAAATCTTTGATATAAAAATCCATTTTGGTCAGGTCTATCCTCTCCATATCAAGGCTCAATTCCCCCAGCTGGAACCGTCCTTCCAACCCCATTACTTCATCGACATACGAAAGGTCGAAGTTTTTCATGCTGATCGGCCCAAGATCGATATCTGGAAAAGAGGAGGCTGTATCTGCTTCAACAGGTTCGACAGCCGTGGAATCAGCTCCGGAGGCGAAAGATTCTACAATAAAATCAAAATTGAATTTTTGCGTGGTAGAATCTCTAAGCACATTGGCGGTCACCCCTCTCCAGTCCAATTTGCTAACGTGAATCGCACCATCCTTAATAAGGGGTAAGAAAGCTACACCCGTTTCCAAAGCTTCAGAATACAGCAATGTATCACCTTTCTGATCTTCAAGATAAACGCCTTCAAGGTAGACATTCCCCGAAAAGGTGATAAAAAGCCGGTCTATGGCTACTTCCGTCTGGGTTTTCCCCTGGACGTAGTCCACCGCTTTGTTTACGATTACCTCCTGGCCCCAAGGACTTCTTATGAAAAGGACAATTAAAATTAATAGTAGAAATAGCGCTAGAAGTATCCACCCGAATACCTTTAGCACCTTTAATGATATCTTAGCTGCTCTATTCAATGCCACAGGAAAAATTTACAGGATATAACGAAGCTACGTGTTTTGATTTTGACATTCTTGATAATATTCACATTTGCTTAAAAAGAACCACAAATCATGCAAGCTTATTCAAAAACAATACCATTCGAAAACTCTCATTATTAATAACAGAAGAGAAATTTCTTTGCCCTCAGACGCCAATGCTGTCAGTCCCACAAATAATAAACACTATCCTGTCATTATGTCGGTATTTTATTAAATTTGCACATCGAAAAGTTTAGGGTTAAGTCATGGAAAATTTAATAAAAGATATAGAAATCGTCCGGCCACAAGAAGTAGAAGCCTGTGATTTTGAGACGACGCGAGAAGAATCTACCGGAAAAACCAAAAAATTATATATCGAAAGTTACGGCTGTCAGATGAATTTTTCTGACAGCGAGATTGTGGCTTCGATCATGAAAGACAACGGATTTGACACGACTTCCGAATTTGAGACGGCCGACGTTATTTTTCTAAATACCTGCTCGATACGTGATAAAGCGGAACAAACCATACGAAAAAGACTAACTCAATTCAATACCCTTAAAAGGAACAGGCCTGAGCTTACCATTGGTGTATTGGGCTGTATGGCAGAAAGGATCAAGGAACAGCTGTTGGTAGAGGAAAAATTGGTAGATGTGGTGGTGGGACCGGATGCTTACCGGGATTTGCCCAAGTTGGTATCAGAGGCGGAAGAAGGACAGAAAGGAGTCAATACTTTTCTTTCACGGGAAGAAACCTACGGAGATATATCTCCTGTCAGGCTAAACTCCAACGGTGTGACGGCCATGATCTCCATCATGAGGGGCTGTGACAATATGTGTTCATTTTGTGTGGTACCTTTCACACGGGGAAGGGAACGGAGCCGGGACCCGCAGTCCATTCTACAGGAAATAAAACATCTGTATGAAATTGGTTACAAAGAAGTCACCCTTTTGGGACAAAATGTAGACAGCTACAAGTGGTCGCCGGAGGAAAACAATAAAGCAAGGCTCAACAAAAAAGAGGATGTTTCAGAAGTGATAAATTTCGCCCATCTTCTGGAGATGGTGGCCTTGGTAGGACCTGACTTAAGGGTTAGATTCTCCACATCCCATCCCAAAGACATTACGGATGATGTGCTGTATACGATGAAGAAGTATGACAACATCTGCAAGTACATCCATCTGCCCGTTCAAAGCGGCAATTCCCGCATATTGGAAATGATGAACCGAACCTACGACCGGGAATGGTATTTGGAAAGGGTGGCAAAAATCCGGGAAATTTTGGGAGAAGAATGCGGAATTTCTTCAGATATGATCACGGGTTTTTGTACGGAAACAGAAGAAGAGCACAAAGATACCTTATCCTTGATGGACAAGGTGCAATATGACTTCTCTTACATGTTCTATTATTCCGAAAGGCCAGGGACATTGGCTGCAAAAAAATACGCGGACGACATTCCTCTTCAGATCAAAAAAAGACGGTTACAGGAAATAATTGACAAGCAAAACCAGTTATCCCATCAGAGGAATAAACTCGATATCGGAAAAGTTCAAAAGGTGTTGGTAGAAGGCTTTTCCAAACGCTCCGAGGAACAGCTCAAGGGTAGAAATTCCGCCAATAAAATGGTGATTATCCCGAAGGGGAATCTACAAAAAGGAGATTATGTCAGTGTAAGGATTACCGACTGTACACCTGCTACCTTATTTGGAGAAGTAGTCGGATAATTTCCCTAATTAAACAACATGATAACCAATTCAGAAATACTGAATATCAAACAACGGTTTGGGATTATTGGTAATAGCCCCCTTCTGAACCATGCCATACAAGTGGCCATGCAAGCTTCCCCTACGGATATGACGGTGTTGATCACAGGAGAAAGCGGAAGTGGTAAGGAGTCTTTCTCCAAGATCATCCATTCATTAAGTAGCCGGAAACACGGAAAGTTCATTGCCATCAACTGCGGAGCTATTCCAGAAGGAACAATCGATTCCGAGCTCTTTGGCCATGAGAAGGGATCTTTTACCGGTGCCCATGAGGCGCGGAAAGGCTATTTTGAGGTGACCGATGGCGGGTCTATCTTTTTGGATGAAATTGCGGAAATGCCGCTGGGCACACAGGCAAGGCTTCTCCGGGTACTTGAGAACGGTGAATTTATCAAGGTGGGTTCTTCGAAGGTTCTAAAAACAGATGTCCGGGTCATCGCTGCCACCAATGTCAATTTGATAAAAGCGGTCGATAAAGGCAAGTTTCGGGAAGACCTTTATTACCGCTTGAATACCGTTCCTATCTATGTGCCGCCTCTTAGGGAACGCGGCGAGGACATCGTTTTGCTGTTCAGAAAATTCACCACGGATTTTTCGGAAAAATATCACGTCAAACCCATTACGCTCACTGAAGAAGCTAAGGCACTCCTAATAAAGTTTGCCTTTCCGGGGAATATCAGGCAACTGAAGAATTTGGCAGAACAGATCTCCTTACTTGAGGAGGAAAGAGAAGTTGATGCGGCAACCTTGGCCAGATACCTTCCAGCTGAGCAGTCCCGGCTTCCTGTCGCCTATTCCAAATCCGCCGGCAATGGGATGGATTCAGGCGATTTTTCTGAAAGGGAGATCCTCTACAAAGTCCTTTTTGATATGAAAAAGGACATGACGGACTTAAAAAAGCTTGTTCTTGAATCTTTTCAATCGGGAGGCCTCAACCAAAATATATTAAAGAAACACCAGACTTTATTTGATGATATGGAATCTACGGTTTCTTTTGAAGAGGAAAAAATGCATCCTTCCTCATTGCCCCTGATTTTGGATTCTACCAATAGAGAGCGGTCTGATGAAGAGGAAGAAAACGGCTATGAGGACAATTCCATAGAAGACATCATGCATGAGGAAGATGATACCTCCCTTTCCATTGAGAAAAAGGAAAAAGAACTTATCGTCAAAGCATTAAAAAAGCATAACAATAAAAGAAAATACGCTGCCATGGATCTGGGGATTTCTGAAAGAACACTCTACCGTAAAATCAAACAATATGATATCAGTGAATAAAAAACTGTTTTCTATTGTCCTGGTTCTTCCTTTCCTTCTCTTGATAGCTTGCAAGGTGGAGTACAGCTTTACCGGAACCACCATCGACTATAACGTCACCCAGACCTTTTCCATTGAGAATTTCTTCAACGACTCTGGGGGAGGACCGGCTAACATGGGCCAGCTTTTTACAGAAGAGCTGAAGGACTATTACCAGAGAAACACGCAGTTGGAGCTGATAAGGAACAATGGGGATTTACAGTTTTCGGGAGCCATCACAAGGTACACGATCACCCCCCAGGCGACGGTATCCAGTCAAAACCCCAATACTCCCGATCGGGCCGGGCAGATGAGGCTGACCGTCGCCATCCAAGTGGAGTACGTCAACCAAAACAATGAGGAAGACAATCTAAACCGGACGTTTTCTTTTTACCAAGATTATGACCCGCGGCAGACTTCCCTGCTTCAGGTAGAGACCGAACTTATAGAAGTTATATTTGAAAACATCATTCAGGATATCTTCAACACGACAGTTGCCAATTGGTAAAAATCATTAAATTTAGGTAACTATTCCCCCTGACCTGTGAACGCAAAGCAATTTTCAATTCTACTGAACAAAGGCAACTCCCTCGAAAAAGAGGATTTTCAGGCTTTGGTGAAGCTTCATGAAACCTTTCCCTATTTTGTCCTACCGAAAATATTGGCAGCCAAATACGAAAGGGAGACCACGGGGGGAGCCTCTACTGAACTCTTGCACTGGGCCGCCGTTCAAAGCCCCAACAGAAGCCGTCTCAAGCAATTAATAGAACAGGAGATTGATTTCCTTCCTCCGGCTACAGATCGGGCAGCAACACTGGTGAACGAAGAAACGATTGCTTACCAAAGCCTTCCTCCTGCACCCCCCTCTTCCGAGGCTGAACTGGCTTCCCCCGATCAAACTAGGGAGGAAATACTAAAAAGGCTGGAAGAAAACCTGAATCGGTTTAAAAAAGCGTCGAAAAAAACAACTGAAAAACCCCAAGGAGATAATCGTGACAAAGAAGAACAGTTGAATAAAGACCTTGCGGCAGAAGACTTGATCGCCACGATCAAAAAAAAGGAAAAAAAAGTGATCTTGGATGCCCGCAAAAAAGAACAGAATGATCTGATCAAGGCATTTAGTAAAAAGTCCATCCAACTGGCCGCTATTAAAGAAAATCAGGATGCCGCAAAATTGACGGATCTATCGGAGAATAGTACCGTCTTCAATGACAAAATCGTTTCCGAATCCTTCGCCAAATTATTGGTCAAACAAAACAAAAAGGATCAAGCCATAGAAATATATCAAAAATTACGCTTGAAATTCCCGGATAAAACAGCTTACTTTGCTGCCTTGATCAAAGAATTAGAAGACTAACTCATTATAGCATGTTTATTATTATCATTAGTATTATTATTCTCCTCTCTGTATTGCTGATTTTGGTGATTCTTGGCCAAAATTCAAAGGGAGGTGTCGGTGCTGCCTTTGGTGGTAGTGCTTCCCAAATCATGGGAGTAACCAAAACAGGAAATATTCTGGAGAAGTCCACTTGGGTACTCGCCGTAAGTGTTCTGGTATTATCTTTAGTATCCTCTGCTTTCCATACTACAAGCAGCTCTTCACAGTTTACTTCACCGAACATTGAGAATGCCTCAAAGCAAATGATCACTCCTTCATTTGAAAATGAAAGTCTTCTGCCTACGCAGGAGGAACTTCCAGCAGGTACTGACACGACAGAAGGAGGCGAATAAAATACCTCTTCGTCATGATTTCCACAAAAAAAGGCTGCCATATCGGGAGCTTTTTTTGTTTTATGCCTGAGCTTCCTTCATTCTCAACTGATAACCTGCTAGATACTTCCTCTTATATTCAAAAGGAGTCATGCCGGTAACTTTTTTAAAATGCCGGTAAAAATTGGAAACATTGTTAAAACCGCACTCGAAACAGATCACTTCGGTAGGCTGCCTATCCTCCACCAGTGCCCTGCATACGTGAGAAATTCGAATTTCTACCAAAAATTCTGAAAAGGTCTTATGGGTCATCCCTTTGAAGTAACGGCAAAAAGAAGTCACTCCCATATTTGCGAGGGAGGCGACTTCTTCCAGGGAGAGTTCCCTTTTATAGTTGGATAGGACATGAGTAAAGATCTTTTCTAAACGCGCCATCTCTCCGGCGCTGGATGGTTGGTGGAAGGCATAGGCAGGGGCAATCGTCTCAGTATCGGCCTCCGTGAGGATTTTGAGAATAGCAACGAGATGAACGATGCGATCCAGATGTTTCGATCCTGACAATTGATAAAGCAGCGATGCTATTCTGTCCCTACTCTCACCCTGTATGGCCAACCCCTTTCTGGCTTTTTCAAATAGCCTGGGAATAAGATAAGATTCTGGCAAATTGATGAAGTCTTTTCCCAAGCAATGGGGATGAAAATGCAGCACCAATGCCTCGGCTTCCAGCCCGGAATGATCCTGAAAATACTCTTCCCTGCAATGCCAAGTGTGTGGCAGATTCTCGCCCAGAAGGATCATATCGCCACCTGAAAAATTGCTGACATTGTCTCCTATAAATTTGACCCCTTCCCCCTTGATCGTATAGTGTAGCTCCAATTCGGGATGGTAGTGCCACAAAGTCCCAAAATTTGGGGCAATGTCATGGCGTATGCTGAAGGAGTTCTCAAGGGTAATAGGAACTTTGTGAAAGTGCGGCTTCATATTGTTGTTATCTGGGTTTATTTAAGTAATAGACATCCTGTCCGTAGCATGGCTTCCCCTCCGTCTGCCCCTGAAGCGCCAAAACACGACTCTCAGACTCACTATGCATAACTTTAGACTTTTTAGGCAAAACAGGGGCTTTCGAAAGCCATTGGGTACTTCCGGTTAAATGCTGAGATCTTTCTGAGGATTCCGCAAGCCGTCTCAAGCATTCCGTAGACCTGCCGTCGCCTACATGTCGCGGGAAACGGCCCTCGTCGATTTTGCATCTCCGACTTCCTGCTTCCCGCTTCTTCCGCCAATGGTAAAATAGTATAGAATCTTGTCAAAAAGCAACAGTAAATCCTTTTTCTAAACCTGCATCTTTGTATTAGCTCATTAAGAAAAAAATCAAGAACTATAGGGGGCTCTTTGAATTACAGGATACTTCTCCCTCCCGAGGACCTTTAAGGATAACTGCTCCCTATTTTTTTTAGAGGAAAGAAAATAGAGGAAAGAACAAAGAGAAAAGAGCAACGAGCAACGAGAAATCCAGCTTCGGACAGCCGCGATTATACAAGCACCAATTAATATAAGCATGACCCAAGATAAAAATGTATATCTAGTTGCCAGCGGAGATCTGAGACTATCCGCCAATAAGAACTGCTGGCAAGCGCAAGAAGAGATGGAAACTGCCTTGGTAGCCGCCTTGGCTAAACAGGGATGGCATGTAACCAGGGCCCATGAATTTGATGCCCACAAAGGCCATGGATTCATCGATTCCCAAAAAATGGGAATGGAGGTTTTTAGAAATTTGGAACCGGAAAAGCCGATTATTGTGGCAGAGAGCGTATGGCAGTATTCCCACCACGTCCTGGCTGGGCTCACCACCCATAAGGGGCCCATCCTGACCGTCGCCAACTGGAGCGGCCAGTGGCCGGGATTGGTCGGTATGCTGAATCTCAACGGCTCCCTCACCAAAGCGGGCGTGAGCTATAGTTCCCTTTGGAGCAAGGATTTTCAGGATGATTTTTTTACGGACAAACTCCAGCAATGGCTGGAGACGGGAACCATCCAACATGACCATAGCCATGTCCGCCCCTATTCCTCTTCTGGCCTTTCCCCGCAGGAAGAAAATATCGGGACACGTTTTGCCCGGGAATTCCGAAACAGAAAAGCCATCATGGGCGTGTTTGACGAGGGATGCATGGGGATGTTCAATGCCATTATTCCTGACGATCTGCTTCACCGGACCGGGGTTTTTAAAGAAAGACTGAGCCAGTCCACGCTTTATGCCTCCATGTTGGAAGTAACCGATCAGGAAGCAGAAGAAATTCTCACATGGTTGTTGGAGAAGGGAATGACTTTCAACTGGGCAGAGAATCCAGAAACAGACCTGACGAGGGAGCAGACCCTACAGCAATGCAAAATGTATATCGCCGCGCTGCGCCTTGCAGATGACTTCGGCTGTGATACCATCGGCATACAGTATCAGCAGGGGCTCAAGGACCTGGTACCGGCGAGCGATCTGGTAGAAGGACTTTTGAACAACACAGACAGACCTCCTGCTTATTCCAAATCCGGAAAAGAACTATTTCCGAACAAAGCACTCCCACATTTCAACGAAGTCGATGAATGTGCGGGATTGGATGCTTTACTGACTTACAGGCTATGGGAGGAATTGGGCATGGGGGGCGAAAATACCCTCCATGATATCCGGTGGGGCGAGCATTATTCGGGAGATGATATTGACGGTTTTGTCTGGGTATTTTTGATTTCCGGAGCAGTTCCCCCTGCCCATTTTGCTAATGGCTATGCCGGAGCTTCCAGCGAAAGGCAGAACCCCATGTACTTCCGCCTCGGTGGGGGAACGTTGAAAGGTGTCAGCAAGCCTGGGGCTATCGTGTGGAGCAGGATCTATATAAAAGACAACGCCCTTTACTGCGATCTTGGAACGGGAGAAGCTGTGCAGTTGCCGGAGGAAGAAACCCAGCGCCGTTGGGCTCTCACCTCTAAAGAATGGCCTATTATGCATGCAGTGCTGCATGGAGTAAGCCGCGACCAGCTAATGGCCAAACACCAAGCTAACCATATTCATGTCGTTTATGCCACCGATGCAGAAAAAGCAGCCGAGGCATGTAGGATTAAGGCCGCGGCTTTAACAGAACTCGGAATCCAGGTAAACCTCTGTGGTGAGGTGGGGTAAGATGTTAGCCCATGTATTTTACCGCGGAT
>DATGMS010000442.1:0-5116 GCA_035307285.1 Cyclobacteriaceae bacterium | reverse complement strand
AAAAAAAACCTGATCTAGAGACCAGGTTTTTTTAATTCACTTTAACCACTAACAACCATAAACAAATTCATCATGTTGTGTAAACACAGGAATGACAAACATCATTATTGTTGTAGTCCGTACGGGAATCGAACCCGTGTTTTATCCGTGAAAGGGATACGTCCTAACCCCTAGACGAACGGACCATTTTGTATTTTTTACGGGTCTTTTCCGTAATTGTGATGCAAATATAGAGGCTTAATTTCACAAACCAAAACCCTACCAAAAAATATTCTGCGATAACCTCCAATTTGCTGAAAATTAGGGGCAAAACTTTTGCCGCTAATAGGAAACTGTACCCGAAAATTGACGCCCCGTAGCGTCGAGATCTAAATTTTTAAGAAAAACAGGGAATTGGGCCGATCAGGTATCAGGCGAAATCGTGTTTTTACTAAAAAGTCGCCTTTATCTATTTTCTCCTTGTGAAATAATGCGTAAATTAAAACTTTAAATAGGCTACTACTGTTGTACCCTACAAATTCTATAGAATTAAACTTTTATTCAACTCCACATTTAAACCAGATTAATTATGTCATTAAGATTAGGAGACACCGCACCAAATTTCACAGCGGAAACCACTCAGGGCACGCTTGATTTCTACGAGTACTTAGGAGACAGCTGGGGCATATTTTTCTCCCACCCCGGAGATTACACCCCTGTTTGCACTACAGAATTGGGGTCCGCTGCCAAGTTGAAGAGTGAATTTGACAAGAGGAACGTAAAGATGATTGCGGTCAGTGTTGATGGAATAGATAGTCATCATGGTTGGGTACGGGATATCAACGAAACCCAGAATACAGAAGTAAATTACCCTATCATTGCGGATGAAGACAAAAAAGTATCTGTTTTATATGACATGATCCATCCCAATGCGAGCGAAAATGTAACCGTGAGATCCGTTTTTATCATCGGTCCTGACAAAAAAATTAAATTGACTTTGACCTACCCTGCCAGCACGGGAAGAAATTTCCAAGAGCTGCTAAGAGTTATTGACTCACTTCAGCTTACTGCCAACTATTCAGTAGCTACTCCAGCAGATTGGAAACATGGCGAAGATGTTGTTATCACACCTGGGGTTAAAAACGAGGACATTCCCGGCAGATTCCCCAAAGGGCATACGGAGATTAAACCTTATCTCAGAACCACCCCACAGCCCAATCTTTAATCAAAAAAGGGGGCCCTCCGCCCCCTTTATTTTTTTTGCAACCAAAGCCCCTTTGCGGCTATTATTGTATCAGAGCCTGCTCCCTCTATTTTTCTGCAACAGTAAAAACGAGTTTATTCCCTTGGCGACGGAATGGATACAAAAAACAATAAATAAAAAGGCAGACGGACATTAATTTGTTAGTTTTGGCCTTCATTAATATTTCTCGAGAATTACAGCATGAGTGAAACAATATATTCCATCATTACCGGATCCGGTAAATACCTCCCTTCCAAAATAATTGAAAACAGCTTTTTTTTAGACAGTGAATTCTACAAGCAAGATGGCGAGAAAAACACCAAACCAATAGAAAATATTGTCAGTACCTTACAAAAGATCACTGAGATAGAAGAGAGGAGATATGTGGAGGATGAATATGTGACATCTGACCTTGCTTTTTTTGCCGCCCAGGAGGCGATTAAGTCTGCGGGAATAGATCAGGAAACATTGGATTACATTATTGTAGCTCATAATTTTGGTGATGTACAAAAGGATAATCAGCGATCTGATATGGTCCCTACCCTTGCTGCCAGGGTGAAATATAAGTTGGGCATAAGCAATCCCTATACAGTTGCCTATGACCTTCCATTTGGCTGTCCAGGCTGGGTCCAAGGGGTGATTCAGGCAGATTATTTCATTAAATCCGGTGACGCTAAAAAAATCCTTGTTATAGGTGCCGAAACCCTTTCACGCATTTCCGATCCCCATGACATTGACAGCATGATTTTTTCCGACGGGGCTGGGGCTGTAGTTTTAGAAGGAAGATCCAGCAAGGATCCGGTCGGTTGTCTTGCCCATATCACCCGTTCCGACACGCTGGAGTTTGCCAACTTGTTGAACATGGGGGGCTCCTACAACCCAGCTTATAAAGACAACACACTATTCATCAAAATGAACGGGCGCAAACTATATGAATATGCGCTGACCACAGTGCCGCAGACATTGAGGGATGGTATAGAAAAGGCTGGTTTGAAACTGGCAGATATCAAAAAGGTCCTGATCCACCAAGCCAATGGCAAAATGGATTTAAATATTCTCACCCGCTTGTTTGACCTCTACGGAGAAACGGATATCCCGGGTGGCATCATGCCCATGTCCATCGCCAAGTTAGGGAACAATTCCGTGGCTACAGTCCCCATCCTTTATGACCTGATCAATAAGGGAGACTTTGACGGGCAAGATTTCAATTCGGGCGACCATCTATTGTTTGCGTCGGTGGGTGCCGGAATGAATATCAACGTCATCATCTATCGTGTTCCTTAAGATTGTATTTAATACCCAAAGCCCATTTCCATGATCATCGACGCGCATCAGCATTTCTGGAATTATTCCCCGCAAAAACATTCCTGGATCAATTCCGATATGGGGATACTTAAAAAAGATTTCCTCCCTAGCGATCTTCTTGAAACATATAAAGAAAATGGAGTCAGTGGCTGCGTGGCGATTCAGGCCGAGCAATCTGAGGAAGAAACATTGTTTTTGTTACAGCTTGCTGAAGATTATGATTTTATAAAAGGTGTAGTGGGATGGCTGGACCTTAGAAGTCCCGATTTGGAAGACCGGATAAAATATTTCCGGCAGTTCAAAAAACTAAAGGGCTTAAGACATGTTGTCCAGGATGAACCTGATCCTAATTTTTTGTTGGATCCGGATTTTCAGAAGGGACTGGGCCTTCTGGAAAAGTATGAGCTTACCTATGATCTACTGGTTTATCCCCATCAATTGAATGCGGCCATTCAGACGGTGGAAAACTTTCCAAACCTCAAATTTGTGCTGGATCATATTGCCAAGCCACCAATTAAGGATCAGGTAATCGCTCCATGGGAAGATGCCATCGGTATAATCGGCTCTAAGAAAAATGCATACTGCAAAATATCAGGCATGGTGACGGAAGCCTCCTGGACGAGCTGGAAAGTGGACGACTTCGTTCCCTATCTCGATACGGTTTTCCGCGCGTTTGGCATTGACCGGATAATGTTTGGATCCGATTGGCCGGTATGCTTATTGGCGGGCAACTATGCCCAAGTTTTGGGATTGGTAAAAAATTATTCAAGCCGCTTAAACGTAGAAGAAAAAAACAAATTGTTTTATGAAAACGCAGCTTCTTTTTACGGTTTGAGGCAATAAAAAAAGTGGAGGTAAAATGTACCTTCCACTTTTTTTAAATACAATGCTTACCCTAAATCCAATCAATCAAATGCTGGATCTTGCGTAAGTGTAGGTTGATTGTCCCTAAACGATCTTTCTATAGCTTCCAAGGGAACGGGGAAATACTCGTGTTTGCCCTTGGTAAAGGATTTTCCTGCAAGGTAGGTTCTTTTTGTAGCCTCTTCCTGAAGGTATTCATTTAATGTTTCCGCAGCTATTCCCCATCGTTGAAGATCAAAAAAACGGTGGCCTTCCATAGCGAATTCTAACCTTGTTTCCATGCGCACCGCTTTTCGGGCAGTGGCCAAATCAGGCCATGGTTCATTATAAGGTTCTATCACGTAATTCGCTGCAGGTTCACCCTCTACAATGGTGTAATCGTTCCTCTCTGAGCCCTGAATGGCTTTGGGCACAAATCCTGCAGGATTGGCTGCTCTTTCTCGGATCTGGTTTACCAAGTTTCTTGCGCGTTCAAGATTTCCCAGCTCCACTTCACATTCTGCCAGCCAAAGGATCACCATACTCAACCTCATAATCCTATAATTGTTAGCGGAAAGCCGCGGATTGGCCCCAATCCCAAAAAAAGCCGGTTCAGCAATGTGCTTTTTGGGAGAATAAGGACCTGCATAATTCTGATCACGGATAAAATCACTTCCGTGGATTTTGTAGCCCTTGAATAAAATACCTCTACGGCCCACTGAGTGATCCAGTCTGGGATCCAGTGGTCCCTCGTAAGGAGTAAAGGGTGCGTTCCAAGCCAGACCTTGGTCATTTTTTACATCCTCCTCATTAAAGGTATCCAGTAAAGGAAGACCATTGACGGAAGTTTTAAATGCATTGACCAGATTTTGGGAAGGCTGGTAGAACCCACAACATCCCCAGGGGTCAGTATAGGGATAATTAAGTGTAGTTCCTTCATTGGCTGCAGCAGTTGTAGCGCTGGAGATGGAGAACTGAATTTCAAAGATGGATTCTTGGTTGTTCCTCGTACCCACCAAGAAATTTTCCTCAAAAGTAGGCGTAAGCAAAAATCCTCCATTGGCTAAAATATCGTCCAATACGATCTTTGCTTCCTGCAATTTGCCGGTATTGGCCTCTCCGGTACTTTGGTCCCATCCTTGAAACATTTTAGCTTTTGCCAAAAAGGCCGCGGCTGCCCACTTGGTGGGCCGCCCTACCTGTCCTTGTGACTCGGGAAGCACCCCCATGGCCGCTTCAAAATCGGCTTCTATAAATGGCCATATCTCCTTGTCATTCGGCACTTTGGTGCTTTCAAGATCATCAAGGACAAACGTGGCATCGTCGATATAAGGCGCTCTTCTCCACATCTTTCTTGCTTCAAAATGAAAGAAACCTCTCAAAAAGCGTGCTTCGGCGACAACTTGTGCCCGCCTCTCATCACTTATATCTTCTACCTTTTTTAAGGTGTTCAATACGTCATTCGCTCTTGCGACCCCTTTATAGACAGCTCGCCATTTGTTCCGCAAATGGAGATTGGTGGCTTGGAAATCATAGCCTTCCAAAAAGGATTGTTCCGGTTGATCTCCTGCATCGGTACCTTTGTAGGCATCATCGGAAACCACCCCCCCATATACCCAGTTGTCAATGGTACCGTTCCATCCGGACTGCCCTTCTAGACCATAGCCATCGATCATGGCATAGGCGCCTATCAGCAAACCCTCTACACCTTGGGCGTTAGCTAGGCCTACCGTGCTGAATTGCCCC
>DATGMS010000441.1:0-2764 GCA_035307285.1 Cyclobacteriaceae bacterium | reverse complement strand
AGATTGATCATAAGGATGATGATGATTGAAGTGGGCAGTTCATAATAAAGGTAAGAAGTGGATAGGATAGGCTGATTAAGAATAAGCTGCATATAGCCATAAACCAGAAGGGCCGAAAGCAGAGTGGGCAAAAATATTCCTCCTAAGGATTGGTAGAGTAGTCGCTTTTTGAACTTCTGCTGCCAAGGAACTGCCTGATCCAGTTTTCGCCAGATGAGCAAAATGAATAAGCTTACAGCAAAGACGATCACACTGACAAAGAAGAGATCTTGATAATAAGCCGGTTGCCAAAACAAATCTCCGAATGCATCATCCCTTCCTAATGCAATAAAAAAATGCGCTACAAGAAGGCTGTAGAACAAGAGGGTGGTCCTTTGTTCAATCAATAGTTTTTTTAGACTTAAAACCATGGCGCCATTGAAAGAAAAGTTAGGAAGTCCTATGCGAAAACACCAACAATTTAAACTTTTTCAAATACCAACCGAAAATGGTCCATAATATTTTGCTCAAAACAAATGCGGTTCGGGCTAAGCCTGAAAACTGCCACACGGTGCCTAAACTCCTTGTCCGTAAAATATTGGGGCAGTAGCTTCAAATATAACCAGTATTTCCTCAGCTGGAATTTCCGAAACCTCTTTCGCCATTGCCCAATGGTCTCGATGTAGTCCAATCTTCCATTACTTGTCGAGACCAACTTAAAAAAAGGAGCAGCATTGCGCTGCACCATCTCCAAATCTTGGGGAAGCCAAGAGCCGGGAAATTGCTTGAGCATCAAACCCATAATATGCGCCGGCGAACCCGCAGGGGCGTTGACGTCAATGTCTTCATACGGAACCCTGTTGGACCCAAATATCATGGTCTGGAGATAGAGCTTTCCTCCTGAAGGAAGCAGATTAGATGAAGTTTGGAAGAAATCATGGTAAATGGCTTCCTGTTTTCCCCCTTTCCAGTCTTCCACAGAACAAAAATGCTCAAAGGCGCCTACACAGGAGATCGCGTCGAACATCCCAAAATCCTCGGGTTTTATATTACGGCAATCTTTTACATAAACCTCAAGGCCGTTTCTTTGACAGGCTTCAGCTTGGCCTTGAGAGAGGGTTAGCCCGATACTTTTGGCTCCTTTTTGTTGGATATATTTGGAAAATGGTCCCCAGCCACAACCCATATCCAACACCTTATCTCCCTTTTTGATGTTAAGGCTCGATGCTATATAGTCGTGCTTTGCCCTCTGGGCTTCTTCCAAAGAAAGAGAAAAATTACCATCATATTTTGCTCCGCTAAAATCTGCGGATTCTCCCAGGCTTAAGCGGAAGATTTTGTCAATGGTGGTATAGCTAAAATCAAGATCTTTCTTTTCTGCCATAACTTTTGGGTTAATAGGTGAATTTAACCATAAATTTTGGAAAATCGTCCATCACACAAGCGGTGGCATGTCTTTTGTTTTTTCACCCCAAAATATTTTATTATGGACCCAAAGCCACAGACCATCTTACTCAACGTCAACCAACAACAGCATCAGTTAGAAGTCCTTCCCTGGGTTTCCCTTTTGGATGCACTTCGCGAGTCCCTACATCTGACCGGTACCAAAAAAGGCTGTGATCATGGTCAATGCGGCGCATGTACAGTACTTTGCGATGGAAAACGCATACTGAGCTGTTTAAGCCTTGCAGTGATGAAAGATGGCTCCGAAATTACCACCATCGAAGGCATTGCCAAAGAAGGGGAGCTTCATCCTATTCAAAAAGCCTTTATTGAACATGATGCTTTTCAATGTGGCTATTGTACCCCGGGTCAGATCTGCAGTGCCATCGGTATGTTACAGGAAGGGAAAGCAAACAGCCGGGAAGAGGTAAAGGAATTGATGAGCGGAAACCTTTGCCGCTGCGGTGCCAATGTGGGGATCATCGATGCCGTTATGGAAGTGAAGGAAGGAGGGAGGTATGAATAATATTTCCTATAAAAAGGCCCAATCGGTACCCGAAGCGATCGGGCTTGTGGGAGGGGACAAGGATAAACAGTTTCTAGCGGGAGGAACAAACCTAATTGACCTCCTAAAGTATTTTCTCACGTCAGCTGATACGTTAGTAGATATCAATAAAATAGAAGGGTCTGCTTACCATGAGATAGGGGAAAACGAGGGAGGACTACGCCTGGGAGCCTTGGTCACCAATGCAGATACTGCTTATCATCCCTTGGTAGAACAGCGCTACCCGCTACTAAGTAAGGCCATCCTTGCGGGAGCTTCTCCCCAGATACGTAATATGGCGACCAACGGGGGAAATCTCCTCCAAAGAACCCGCTGCTATTATTTTTATGATGCCAATGCACCCTGCAATAAACGTGAGCCCGGCAGCGGCTGTTCTGCTATTCCCGGCTATTCCCGGATTATGGCCATTCTAGGGACCAGCGAGCATTGCATTGCTGTTTTCCCCTCTGACATGTGTGTGGCCTTGGCCGCTCTTGATGCCAAAGTCAATGTCGTCGGAACAGAAGGAGAGCGGCAACTTCCGTTTTCGGAATTTCATCGCCTGCCGGGGGATACGCCCCATCTGGATAACAACTTAAAACAGGGAGAACTGATCACCAGCATTGATCTGCCGGAAAATGGATTTGCCCAGAACTATTCTTACCTTAAACTAAGAGACCGCCACTCTTATGCCTTCGCGCTGGTCTCAGTGGCTACCGGACTTGCATTGGAAGGAGAGGTGATAAAAGAGGCTAGAATTGCCTTAGGCGGTGTAGCCCATAAGCCTTGGAGGGTGAG
>DATGMS010000440.1:0-2856 GCA_035307285.1 Cyclobacteriaceae bacterium | reverse complement strand
AGATTGGAAACGCCCACAATTAGAGATGCTAAAACCAACGGAACGGCGATCATTTTTAAGGCATTGATAAAGATCGTGCCGATGGGTTTGATGTAGTCTATAGTAAAATCAGGAGAAATATTCGTTTTAATGACAACTAATCCAAATATCAGTCCCAGTACGAGTCCGGCGATGATCTGGGTATGCAGGGGTATTTTTTTGAACATAAGGGGGGTGGTAGGTTTAACTATAATTTGTTCAGGCGGTTAAGTAAGAGGTAATCCGCCAATACCAGCGCACACATGGCTTCTACAATTGGAACTGCCCGGGGAACTACACAGGGATCATGTCGGCCCTTACCGGATACGGTAGTGGCTTCTCCTGCCTCATTGACACTTTCCTGATCCTGCATAATGGTAGCTACTGGCTTAAACGCAACTCTGAAGTAAATGTCTTCTCCATTAGATATACCTCCTTGGATCCCACCGGAATGGTTGGTTTTCGTTTTGACTTTTCCCTCTTCTTGATAAAACAGGTCGTTGTGTTCTGAGCCCCTCATGGTCACGCCCTCGAAGCCGCTTCCATATTCAAATCCCTTTACTGCATTGATGCTGAGCATGGCTTTCCCCAATTCTGCATGAAGTTTATCAAAAACCGGCTCACCTAGCCCTGCAGGGACATGTTGGGCCACACAGCTGACAACACCACCAACCGTATCCCGGTCCTTCCGGATCTCGTCAATAAAATCAATCATCTGTTCCGCAACCACTGGATCCGGACACCTCACGATATTTCTTTCCGATTCCTCAAAATCCAGTTCTTGATAGGGTTTATTTAAAGAGAGGTTCCCGACTTGGCTGACATAGGCATTGATGCGGATGCCATAATGGGCCAATAGCATCTTGGCAATGGCTCCTGCCGCCACCCGGGCAGCGGTTTCCCTTGCGCTGCTTCTTCCTCCTCCACGATAATCGCGGATGCCGTATTTCTCATAGTAGGTGTAGTCTGCGTGGGAAGGGCGGAACTTGTCCGCAATATGTGTATAATCCTTGCTCTTCTGGTCGGTGTTTAAAATGATAACACCAATAGGTGTCCCTGTACTTTTTCCTTCAAAAATTCCTGAAAGGATCTGGAATTCATCCTCTTCCTTTCTTTGCGTGGTAATCTTAGACTGGCCTGGCTTCCTTCTCTGAAGCTCTCTCCGTATGTATTCTTCATCAATGGGCAAGCCTGCCGGGCAACCATCTATTACTACTCCTAACCCTCTGCCGTGTGATTCGCCGAAAGTGCTTACTCTAAATACTCTACCGAATGAATTGCCCATTACCTCCTTTTAATCATCAAAATGCCCAGCAAAATAACACTGCCCAATAGCAGGATATTTATGAAGGCGGAAAAATAATACTTATATCGCTCGTTTAAAAGCGTATTATCCTCTACTTCTATTAAATCGTAGATTCCACCCAATCGGGAGGAGGAAATGGCTTGGTTGACTTTGTTTTCTCCTACCACATTTAAAACCGCCTGTGGACGGAGTGTATCGTATACTGCCAACCTGGGATTGAAAAATATCCATTCAAAATGGTCTTCCAGATTTACCTGACCGGGTTCGTTGACGGTGAGATAATAATTGTATTCTTTCACCCCGGTTATTTTACCCCTGCCACGGTTGATCTGCTGCCTTTCGTTGGGGTTGAAGGAATTCAATTTTTGTTCCGCCATTCTTTTCGGAGCTTTAATCGCATTGATATTGCCTTCTCCGATGATCCCGAAACTATAAGATACTCCCTCTCCGGTAGCGACTTCTTTTTGGCTAAAATTTTCCCGCAATTCATATTCTCCCACGCTGACTTCGCTTCTTAATGGATGGGGGGGGAGCGGCTTTACACGGATGTTTCGGGCTGCTGAATAAAACGTCTTGAAATCTTCCAGTCTGTTGTTGCCGAAAAATGTAGGATTTTTGGCGATTCTGTATTTGATCATTTCCCAAGGAATGCTGGGGAGGTTTACAGTGCCTTCTGAGAAAGGGTAAAAAGTCGATTCGTATACTTTAAATCGTGTCCAGGCTTTCCCATTAATTTCTACTCTTTCGGGTTGGATATTGGTAATGTTGAAGTTCTCTTCCCAAGCGTTCGTAGGTTTAATTTTTTTGATGATACTTTCCAATTGCCGTCCAGGCTCATGGAAATTAAAAGGAGCCTGGTTATCCTCAGACATATAAAAGGCCAAGACTACGTTGAACCCTTCTCCTACGAAAACCTCTTCTTTATCCACAGTCATTGAAAAGAATGCGTCATCTTCAATCTCTACATATTCCGGCTCCTCATCTACCCCGCCAAAAAAATCATCAAAAGGGTCTATGTTCCTATTCCGTTGGCTGGGACGATTATCCACTACCGCAATGATTTTTCCGGGGGAACTCACCTCATTGCCATTGATGTTTAGAGAGAAATTTCCCAAGGTGTACTGGCCTTTTCTTAGGGGTTTGTAATATTGAATGATGCTGTTGGTGCTGCTCATCTGCCCGTTGATGACATTCATGGAGGAGCTTTGGGAAAGTCCTTGTTTTTGGAAGCCCGGAATCTCGGGAAATTGGTCGTAGGACTTTATCTTCTCATCCGACACTGTCACCTTAATATTAAAGGTCTCGTTCAGGCCAACCTCGTCAGGACCAAGCTCTATCCTCACCTCCTGGGCTATAGCCAAGGCCGAGAAAAGAGACAGTATGAATACTAAGAGACAGGTGATTTCCGTTTTTTTCATGAATGCGCTCACTACTTAATAACTGCAAATTAACAAGGATATTTTAAACGCAACAAATGTAGGGGGTCGACGTTTAATCTTTTACTTGATATTTTTAACCAACTTAAACAACAA
>DATGMS010000439.1:0-6579 GCA_035307285.1 Cyclobacteriaceae bacterium | reverse complement strand
AAACATTGCCCAGGCAGTTGATAAAATGGATCCAAGGTCATTGGAAAGGAAAGCCATACCCTTAAATGCCTTAAGTACAATAAAAAGACATGAGCAAAATTACCGATCCTATTCCGAATACCATCAATTGTATAGAATGGCCGGCATGCTCTTATTCGCATTTGCGCTGGCGTTGACGGTGAGTCTTTTACAGCCTAAGGAACAAGTCGAAATAGTGGAAGCTCCCATTATTTATGAGGACCACTACGCCCCGCCTGGTGTGAAATCTAGTTTGACCCTACAGGATGGATCTAAGGTGATCTTGAACTCGGGCAGTACCCTGCGCTATATAAAGAATTTCGAACCGGGTCAAAGGGTGCTGGAATTGGTAGGGGAAGCTTATTTTGAAGTGGCCAAAGATAGCTTGCGGCCTTTTATGGTCCAGACCGGATCGGTTACCATTAAGGCTTTGGGAACCTCATTCAATATTAGTGCTTATGAAAACGAGGAACTGGACATATCCCTGTTGAGCGGATTGGTAGAAGTGGATTTGAACATGGATCGTTTGGAGAAAATAAATCTGATTCCAGGAGAGGAATTGAACGTTAATTTGAAAAACCAAAAGATCCGGAAGCGTAGTTTTGACGACGACAAGCTTCTGGCTTGGACAAGAAAGACCATCATCTTTGACCATACCCCTATAGCCCGGATCAGGAGGGTGTTGGAGAATTGGTATGGGGTTCAAATTGGTTTTGCCAACAGTCCCGCTAAGGATTTAATAGTTTCCGGTATTTTTCGAGACCAGACGCTGGAAAATGTTTTGATTGGATTGAGCTATTCTGCACGGTTTGAATTTGATATTGATAAAGACAAAGTAACCCTGACATTTAAAAAATAAGAAAAATTAATCCCCTATAGTTAGAGAAGAAAATGGCTGTCAGTGCGGTAACACTCACAGCCAAATCAAGAAAGCGGGAACAAGAGACGGCCATCTCTTTTCCAGCCACGGTTCATTTAAACGATTTGCACAAGCCTAAATAAACATCATAAAGATATGAAAAAAACCCTACTTAACTATGTCATACATATGACCAGATTATTCACCATTGCTTTCCTCATCCAATGTATGACCATGAGCTTATTATTGGCTTGGAACGGGAGTGCACAGGTGAAAAGCATAGAGGAAGTCAAAGTATCCCTTTCTTTAGAAGATGTATCTATAGAAAGAATCTTTAAGGAATTGGAAAAACAAACCAATTACAACTTTGTCTTTGCCACCCGCGAGATCAAGGATCTGCCTTCAGTTACTTTCAACAGTACGGGCGGAAGCCTTTACGATATTCTGGCTGATATTGCCGTTCAGGCGGGGCTAAATTTCAAGCAGGTCGATTTAAACATCCATGTCAAGAAAACGGATGATGAGCAGACTGTAGTTGTAGTGGAGAAGGTGGATCTTGACGTTTCAGGGACCGTAGTCGACACAACCGGCGAGCCTATTCCCGGGGTTACGGTTTCCGTGCAGGGGACAGGGATAGGAACGGCCACTGATCTGGAGGGCAGGTATGCCCTATCAGTTCCGGAAGGTGCCACTTTGGTCTTTTCTTTTATCGGGTTTGAGTCACAGAGTATAGTAATCGGAGCCAGAAGTGTAATTGATGTGACATTGAGTGAGGATATGGCTTCTCTGGATGAGGTGATTGTGGTGGGGTACGGCGTACAGAAAAAAAGTGACATAACCGGTTCAGTTGCCTCGCTTCCCAAGGAAAGGCTGGAAATGGTTCCTAATGTTAATATAGCCCAGGCTATACAAGGGGCCATTCCGGGGGTCATGATACAAAACACCTCTGCCGGGGCAGAGCCAAGCCAGGAGATAATGGTCAGGGGGCGAAATTCAATTGGGGCCAACAATTCTCCTTTAGTGGTGGTAGATGGGGTTCCTTATGGAGGAAACTTATCTGATATAAATCCAAATGATGTGGAATCCATAGAGATTTTGAAAGATGTATCCGCAGCGGCTATTTATGGGTCTAGAGGGGCAAACGGAGTGATTTTGGTTACTACAAAGCAAGGACAGATTGGTACTCCCAGTATATCCTATGATGGCTTTTTCTCTACTCAACAGGTTTCCAATGTGCCTGAATACTTAGACGGCCCACAATTTTACAAATTTAAAAATGACAGGCTTCCGTCTGGGGTGACTACCTCAGAACAGGCTGTTTACGATGCCGGAGAATGGGTAGATTGGTCGGATTTAGCCATACGGAAGGGAGTAAGTCATCAGCATAATTTATCCGTTTCAGGAGGCTTTGGCAATACTTCCTATTTTATTTCAGGGGCAATAATGGACGTAAAGGGGATTGCGGTAAACGATAATTACTTCCGTGGAACCAGCAGATTCAACTTGGACACTAAAATTTCTGACTGGCTAACGATAGGGACCCGTACCCAATTGACTTTTGCAGACAAAAGCGGAGAATCTCCCAGTATGTGGGATGTATCTGTCATGAACCCCCTTGCGGTGCCCTACAACGAAGACGGTACTTTAACTATCAACCCTGTTGCGGATGACCCGGCTCGGGCAAATCCCTTGCAGAACACATTATTTGTGAATTCTGACAAATCCAGACAGATAGTCACCAACAACTTTGCCATCGTAGACTTTCAGCGGTTCATTCCCGGATTGAGCTATAGATTTAATTACGGCATAATGTCACGGACAGGCCATAATAATACTTATAGGGGAAGAGATACCTACGACGGCTTGGTTGCTCAAGGAGAGGCATCAGTCTTCAGCGATGAGCAATCAAATACTGTCCTAGAGAACATTCTTTCTTACAATAAAGATTTCGGAGACCATTCTATTTTTGCGACGGCGGTTTATAGCACTCAAAAAGATTCCTGGAGGTCAAATAGCCTAGAAATGGCAGGGTTTCCCAACGATCTTTTGACATGGTACGCCGGTGGGCAGGCGGGATTGGTTGAGCCTTCTTTTGATTTTGTTGAGTCTCTTTTGGTCTCTCAGATGCTCCGTGTAAACTATGCCTACGATAGCAGGTATTTATTAACGCTTACGGGCAGAAGAGATGGTTACTCTGGATTCGGGCAGGATTCAAAATGGGGGATATTTCCTTCAGTTGCTTTGGGCTGGAATTTTGGAAATGAAGAATTCTTTCCATGGAAACATTTATTCAGCGAAATGAAGTTAAGAGCTTCCTATGGATTAAATGGCAATCAGGCGGTGGGGTCTTATCAGTCCATGGGAAGGTTGCAGGAGGAGAACAATCTCTCAGGAAACACCAGCATGCCAGGGTATTTTCCCAACACGCTTGGCCAGCCTACTTTGGGATGGGAAAGTTCACGTTCATTGAACATAGGGGTGGACTACGGGATTTTGGATCATAGGATTTCAGGAGATATCAATGTGTTTCATACCAATACATACGATTTGTTGCTGCATAGATCGATTTCCTCGGTTCACGGCATAACCTCCATTTTACAGAATATCGGTGAAACCCGGAACAGAGGGGTGGAATTTTCCATTCACTCAAGAAATATTGTTAAATCGGGATTTAACTGGTCTACGATGGGCAATGTTTCTTTTGTCAGCAACGAAATTGTGGACTTATATGGAAATGGACTTGATGATGTGGGGAATAGTTGGTTTATAGGGGAGCCTATTCAGGTGAACTATGATTATGTTTTTGATGGGGTGTGGCAATTGGAAGAAGCTGCTGAAGCTGCTGAATGGAATTCACAGCCAGGGTATATCAAAATCAAAGACGTAGATGGAGACGGTCAGATTACTCCTGCAGACAGGCAAATAATAGGCAAGCAAGATCCCAGTCTGATTTGGGGCTTAACCAACACCTTTACCCTCGGGGATTTTAATTTAGCTGTTTTTATCCACGGCGTTCATGGAATAACCAAAGAAAACGAGTTGATGGATGATGAAATTGTTACGTCCGGTGTACGCCGGAACACCCTCGTAAAAAATTGGTGGACACCTGATAATCCAAGCAACGAATGGTATATGAACCATGTAGATGCACATAGAATGGCAGGTGTAAGCACAGATATTTACGAGAATGCTAGTTTTATCAGATTGAAAGATGTCACCTTATCCTATAATGTACCGACTCAAATTATCCAAAAGGTCGGTGGTAACAGGCTTAGGGTTTATGCTACGGGAAGGAACTTGGCCACTATAACTAAATGGAGAGGGCTGGATCCCGAATTAAATGATCAGAGATCAATTCCCTTACAGCGTGAGTTTGTGCTTGGATTACAAGTTGGATTGTAAATGCCCCGGAATAGTACTAGTATCTAAAATATTATGACCATGAAATTTAAAATATTAACAGTTATATCAATAGGGGCCTTCCTTTTTTCAGGGTGTGACACGATTCAGGATTTGAATGAGAATCCTCCCCACTTAATTACTTCTGACAAGCTTTATACCAATTACTCGGGATTTCAAACCGGCATCAATGGTGCGTATTCCAATATCCGGTATGAGCTTCAGGATGCTGGTATGCCTTTTCAGGTATTTGTCACCGCAACCGACAATATGTCACCAAACTATATTTCGGGGTTTGGAACCCTTGCCTCCCAATGGGGAGATGTGAACAATTCTGAAAATTCAACCTTATCAGAAGTTTTTGACTGGCTGTATGGGATTGTAAACGCAACCAACACGATAATAGAGCGAGCAGAAGGGGAAAGCATAGATTGGAGTGGAGGTGACGGAAACGAAACGGAAAATAAGAACCTGGTATTAGCAGAGGCAAAAGCAATACGGGCATGGGCCTACCGGCACCTCACCTACCTTTGGGGAGATGTTCCATTATCCTTGGTGGAATCTTCGGGTAATTCCATCAAAACCGACTGGGAACGCACACCTGTAAATGAGGTCCGGGCCCAAATCATCGAGGATCTTTTATTTGCAGAACAACACATTCCAGTAGAACCTATTCCAGGAAGGATGAGCAAGGGCGCCGTGCAGCATTATCTTTCAGAGATGTACCTTGTAATTGAAGATCCTGAAAAGGCTGAGTTTTGGGCTGATCAAGCAATAAATACTCCTAATTACCAGCTTGTTACAGAAAGGTATGGGGTAAAGCAGGGCGAACCCGGAGTTCCATTCATGGACATGTTCTATGAAGGTAACAAAAACCGGGAAGATGGAAATTCGGAAGCATTGTGGGTATGGCAATATGGTTTTCAGGTGATTGGAGGTGGAACCAACCCACGACCTAGGGCCATGCATCTTCAAAGGTATATGGATATTGTCATTGACGGGGTGCAGCCTTTGCGGATTACCTTTGAAAGGGGAGGGAGAGGCAAAGCATACACTGCCCCGACTAAATGGTTTATCGAATCGTATGAACCTCAGGATGAAAGGGCAAGTAACTATGCTATAAGGAAATGGTTTATTCTAAAGGATGAGGAACAAAATGCGCCTTTCGCAGCTGATAGATTACCTCCCGGCTATGTATACGGGGACACTATTAAATTAAATTGGAGCGAACCCATTACTCCAGCAACTTGGGAGAGAGACGATTGGCCTTTCTCCAGGAAACATGAAGGAAGTATTCCGGATGATGTGGCATCCGACTTTAACTATGATGATTACATTGCATTAAGACTGGCTGATACCTACTTGTTAAAAGCAGAAGCACAGTTTAAAAGAGGGAACTCCGCAGGTGCTGCCGAGACTATAAATGTTATAAGAAGAAGGTCAAACGCCAGTGAGGTAAATGCAGGAGATATTAACATCGACTTTATCCTTGACGAACGGTCTAGGGAATTATTTAATGAGGAGTATCGCAGATATACGCTTTTAAGGACAGGCAGGTGGTTGGAAAGAACAAAAGCACACAACTTCTTCGGAGGACAAAACATTGGGGAGAGAGATACATTGTTTCCTATTCCGCAATCTGTCATTGATGCCAACTTAACAGGAACAATGTCTCAAAACCCTGGCTTTTAAACTATAGGCAGGCAATGTTGATGAGTTAGAGGCTTGTAAAAACAGCTGCGAGATCCTGATACGGTACCGCAGTTGTTTAACTTATAAAAAAGGTAAAGAAAGCAAATTGCATTAAGAACCCTGTTCCACCTTCGTATTGTCTTAATATTATTCTCTATGAAAATCCATATCTTTTATTTATTGTTGATTGCATTGCCCCATTATTCCTGTACACAACCCAACACAGACGATCAGGAAGAAACTTTTGAAGCAAAAGACAGCGCTGTCAAAAAGATCGAACCAATAGTTATTACCGAACCTGCCAAACACGATACGGATGACCCTGCCATCTGGATCCATCCTAATGATCCTTCTAAAAGTTTAATCATTGGAACCGATAAAGATCAAGAGGGTGCTTTATATGTTTACGATCTCAAGGGAAAGGTTATTGAAGATAAGGTTGTTAGAGGTTTGAAAAGGCCAAATAACGTGGATATAGCTTACGGTTTTGAATTAGATGGGCGGTCTATCGACATTGCAGTTGTTACGGAGAGGCTTACCAATAGAATCAGGATTTTTTCTCTTCCGGATATGCAAGCAATAGATAATGGAGGAATTGAGGTTTTTGTTGG
>DATGMS010000438.1:0-3713 GCA_035307285.1 Cyclobacteriaceae bacterium | reverse complement strand
GCTTTTCTTCTCCAGGTTTTTCAAGGTGGAGGCGAGGGTAGTATAAGGTACCTTGGGTTCCGGAAGCAGGTCGAGGATGTCCTTTACAAATCCGCCGTTGTTTTGCCAGATCATCTGCATGGCCTCTTCTTCTTGTTGGGTAAGTTTCTGCATTTCAATTACGATTGTTTCGTAAATCTACGAATAATTCGTAACAACACAAATATACTGTGATTTTCTTTTCGAATTTTAGGGAATACGGTCGTTGTTTGATAGGAGTAGTGGGACAGAATCCACAGAATTGATTTTTCTCGTTTAAAATGATCGTTGGCTCAATGAGTAGGCTACGTGTAGTATTAGACACTAATGTATTTTTGGTCTCATTGGCCCCTCACCACAAGTATCACTGGATATATCGCTCCTTTTTACCACTTGAAGTGGCACATCAGATCCAATTGTAACTCGTCTTTATAACCTATCAAAAAGACTTCCCATGTGTTCGCTTCATGATCTGCCTTCCAAGAAAAGGGGATCTTTGGAGGAGGGCGGTAGTTAGTTCAGCCATTCTGGGAACGCTAAAAAGTTTCTGCACCAACCTTCCCGTAGCCAGCCTGTTTTCAAAGAAGCAACGCCAGTTCTCCTGATATTGCCCTTCTATTCCTTTTCGTGAGCTGTTTTGCAATATAGCTTCGGCAGCCAGTTTACCGCTGTGGATGGCGATCGCCATGCCGTTACCGAACAGCGGAGCGATCAGCCCGGCTGCATCCCCGACCATTAGCAGGTGGTTTTCTACCGGCTCCTTAGATTCAAAGTTGATTTCGTTGATGACTTCCGGCCTGTCCCTGACAAATTCACCCTGAGCAAACAGTTTCTCCAGATGAAGGTTTTTGTAAAGAAACCGCTCTTCCATTTTTTTGATGCTCCCACATTCCCGTAGTTGCTCTCTGCTGCCCAAGTAGCAAAGATTAAATAGATTGTTTTCAATGGGATTAAGCCCGCAGTAGCCGCCATGGTACGCGTGGATGGCTATGGTATCAGGTTCAAAATCCCCTTTGATGTGGTACTTGACCCCGATATAAGGGCTGCGTTTTTGGATGAAACTTCTATTAAGGGTGCGATCCATTGTCGATCTTTTGCCAAAAGCCCCGATCACATGGCTGGCATAAAGTGTTTCTCCGGATTTAAGCTCCAACTGGAAATGGTTTTTCTCTTTGAGGAAAACAGTATCCAACACCTGCTCCTGGAGTTTAAAATCCACGCCAAGGGCAACAGCTTTTTTATAAAGATAGTCATCAAAAGCGTAGCGGCTGATACCGAATCCACCCAAATCAAGGGGCATATCCACACTCCGTCCGCTTGTGCTCGTAAGTTTAAAACGAGAGACTTCAGTGGGTCGGAGCTCAGACGGAAAGAGCTGTTCGCTTTGGAGGAAATATTTGACTTCGTTGGAAATGTACTCTCCACAAACCCGGTGAAAGGGGTAGTTTTTCTTTTCAATCAATAAAACTGAACGGCCATTTTTGGCCAGAAGTATTGCTGCCGTCAATCCGCCCAATCCCCCGCCAATGATGACAATGTCTTCCTTTTCCGTGTCTATTTCCACCTCTTAATGCTACTTATCACCGTTTATGTAAAAGCTTAGGCCAATCTAATTTTTCATCTCCAATAACGGTTTATTTGAATGATTAACAAACTTCAAAAGTGAATAAATGAAGAAGATTTTATTTAATAATTTAAAAAAGGCCTCGATCGCTTTATTATGCGTGGGATCGCTGGTTGTTTCGGAAGATTCTTTTGCCCAAAAGAAAAGCAAGGACAAGAAGAATAACAAAGAAACAGAATCCCCTGCGTCGAAACCTGAAGAGTCGAAAAACGGCATCAAACCTTACTCGCAGGTAATTACCTCTGGGGCTATATCCACGGAAGGGTTGTTTACCGTTCATGAACTTGACAATAAGTACTTTTACGAAATCCCCGACAGCCTCCTAGGAAGGGAAATGCTTGTCGTTACAACCATCGCAAAAACAGCCGCCGGTATAGGTTACGGAGGGGAGAGAGCCAATACACAGATGGTTCGATGGGATAGGCATGGCGACAACATTTTGCTAAAAATCGTATCTTATAATAATTCAGCCGCTGATTCATTGCCTATTTATCAAGCGGTCAAGAATTCCAACCTGGAGCCTGTCCTTTATAAATTTGCTATCAAGGCCTTTAAGAATGATAAATCCCAGCCTGTCATAGAAGTGACAGATCTTTTTGCCAAAGATGTACAGGCACTCGGCTTGCCCAAAAGAAATAGGGATCAATACAAAATCAGCCGACTCGATACCGACAGATCTTATATTGAGAGAATCAGTGCTTACCCTATCAATATCGAAGCCCGTTACTTGATGACCTATGTGGCCTCCGAGCCACCATCGAATGCCAGTACGGGCTCTATCACTGTAGAAATGAATTCCTCCATGGTATTGCTTCCCAAGGAGCCAATGATGCAGCGGTTGGCCGATCAAAGGGTAGGCTGGTTTAACTCCCGCACCGTTGACTACGGTTTGGATGAACAGAAAGCTACCACAAGAACCTATTTGGACAGGTGGAGACTTGAAGTTAAGGAGGAAGATATAGAGAAATTTAAGGCGGGAGAACTGGTAGAGCCTAAGAAGCAGATCGTTTATTACATAGATCCAGCTACTCCTGAAAAGTGGGTGCCTTATCTGATCGCCGGAGTGGAGGATTGGAATGTAGCTTTTGAGGAGGCAGGATTTAAAAACGCCATTACCGCGAAGGAAGCGCCTAGTCCGGAAGAGGATCCGGGGTGGAGTCCCGAAGATGCACGCTATTCCGTAATCCGTTACTTTGCTTCTGATATTCAAAATGCTTACGGCCCTCATGTATCCGATCCAAGATCGGGAGAAATCCTAGAATCCGATATAGGATGGTACCACAACGTGATGAACCTGTTAAGAAACTGGTATTTTGTTCAAACAGCCGCGCTTAATCCTGAAGCTCAAGGCGTCAAGTTCAAAGATGAGATCATGGGTGAATTGATCCGTTTTGTAGCCGCGCATGAGGTCGGCCACACCATTGGGTTGCCTCATAATTTTGCTTCTTCGTTTGCGTATCCGGTTGACTCTTTGAGATCGGCTACCTTTACGAAGGAATTTGGCACTGCCCCTTCTATTATGGATTACGCCCGTTTTAACTATATCGCCCAACCGGAAGACGAAGGAGTAAGCCTCCATCCGCAGGTGGGGCCTTACGATAAATTCTCTGTGGCTTGGGGATATAGACCGATCTTGGAAGCCAGGACGCCGGAGGATGAGCAGGCCATCTTGGATCAGTGGATTGTCGAAAAGAATGGCGACCCCATCTATCGATATGGAAGGCAGGGCAATTCCTATGACCCGAGTGCCCAAAGCGAGGATTTGGGTGACAATGCGATGAAGGCTTCGGCATACGGGATTGCTAATTTGAAAAGGATTGTGCCCAATCTACACGAATGGGCGGCAGAAGAAGACAAGCCTTTTAAGAATTACGACGACCTTGAAGAACTTTATGGACAGGTAGTCACACAGTTCAACCGCTACATGGGCCATGTGCGCACGAATGTTGGTGGCGTGTATGAGATCTACAGATCATCTGGTCAAGCAGAGCCTGTCTATACACATGCAGATCGGAATACCCAACAGGAAGCTGTTCGGTTCTTAAATGAAGAATTGTTTAAAACACCTACC
>DATGMS010000437.1:0-5639 GCA_035307285.1 Cyclobacteriaceae bacterium | reverse complement strand
ACATGTATTGGATAAACTGAATTTTCTTTTTGAAGAACAAGCCAAGTTTTATCATAAATTTCTGGAAGCAGTGAGGGCTACTGACTATAAAGGCACCATCGTTGGAAGCTGCTGGCAAGCCGGGACAGGACTTTCACATTTATATAATCTTTATGCCGATTACCAAGTGGGTATGATTGATCGGCACAACTACTTTGGAGGTGGCACTGGACATAATCTTAAAACCGGGAAAATGACCAATGCTTCTATGTTATCCCAAATAGGCTCCGGCTTGTTAGGTACGGGTCTGCAACAGGTGAGTGACAGGCCTTTTGCTTTATCAGAATGGATGAGTCTGATCCCTTCAGAATGGACTGCCGAAAGCGCTCCTATTATTGCTGCTTACGGTATGGGCCTTCATGGCTGGGATGCTTCATTTAGCTTTGCCATAGATCAACCGGCCTACACACCCACGATACAAACCCCACCCTCTGAGGGGGTATACAATGTCACCTCCCCCACCCAATTGGCATTATACCCGGCACTGGCCATGATGATCTATCGGAATGACCTGCAGGAAGGTGAAACAGTTGTAGATCGCAAAGTGAATTTTGAAGCTTTGGAAGCCGGATCAAGTGTTTTCGATGAACAGGTAATCCAGGATCACGACCGGAAAATCTTTAAAAGCATTTTCCCCATGGAAGCAATGGCAGCTGGGAAGGTCACGCTCACGTTTACCGAAGACAACACACCTGATGAAATCGAAAACCTGGATGATTTCAAAAAGGACAATGGAGTTGTTTCGAACACGGGTCAACTGTTTTGGACAGAAGTAGATCAGGGCCATTTCACCATTAATAGTAGTGGAACAAAAGGGATAGCGGGCTTTGCCAAAGACAAAAAGATTGATCTGGATAAATTCAGCATAAAGACCGATAATGAATTTGCCGTTATTCTGGTGAGCAGCATGGATCCTTCCAAGGGGCTAGAAGAAGCAGAAAGACTTCTGATCACGACTATGGCCCGGGCAAAAAATTCAGGGATGGAATTCAACAAGGATAAGACGGAGTTGCTTGATATAGGAGATGCACCTGTGTTGGTTGAAGCGGTCAATGTGGAACTTACGCTTCCTGAAGGACGGGAATTTGAAGTACATATTCTTGACCATGTGGGCAATAGGACAGGGAGGTATCTAAAGAACAGCGGCCGCACCATCCTCATCAATGGCCGAGAAACCAAAGCCATATATTATGAGGTGGTTTTTGAATAGCTGTTAAAATAGAGTTGGGTAACAAAAAATGACAATGAGCTCCAGGAAGGCAGTCCGTACATTTATCGGCTCCAGAAAAGTAGTTATTTCGGATTTTTAATTATATTGATTTGTCTTTTCAAGGATAGAACCCGTATCAAAAGTTAAGTGAATTGGGTTGGGAGATGTAGTCCACGATTACAGAGGGGATGTATGAAGGATTCTCTACTGAAACACGGTTGAAACACGGTTAAAACACGGTTTTTCTATGGCGATGCCCTGGCCAGTTTAACTTTGTTTATCGCTTCAAGTAAGCCGGAGGAAATGGATACCGTGAAGAAATTGGTGATCAGTGTACTTAACCGAAATAAAGAATAACGCTTCAACAATTTTTGTTATCTTAAAGGTGAGTCAGTTTTTATAAATTTTCCGAAAGACGATGCCCGACATGAACATATATGAATCTGTAATGAAAATAACCACATCCCTATTCATTCTTGTCACCTTCCTTGGTTTGTTTGTGGATGCTTATGCCATCAAGCCAGATCGGGAATATTTTATGACACCGGATTCCGTAGGATGGAATTACGAAGAGTTAAAAATTAAGACGTCAGATGAAGTTATGTTAAATGCATGGATTTACGAAGCGAATCCGACGAGAAGCAATGACACCGTCATCATTCTGGCCTATCCGGATGCCGGAAATATGTCTTACTTTGTTTATTATTCCGCAATAGTTGCGAACGCTGGTTACACAGTAGTCACGTTTGATTACAGAGGATTCGGAAAAAGTGACGATTTTGAAATTCAGCAAGATTATCTATACTATACTGAGTTTGCCAAGGATCTTGAAGCAGTGGTGAAAACAGTTTCTTCAAAATTCCCTGAAAAAAAAATCGGAATATGGGGAATGTCTATGGGAACTACCATAGCTTCCCGGGCATACCCAGCTTTAAAGGGAAAAGTTGATTTCCTTATCGGCGAAGGTTATGTGACTGATACTTTAGCTATCATTGATCGGTATAAGGCATTGGATAAATCTCTAACCCTTCCTGAAAAGCATACCGAATACAAAAAGGCAATACGAGCTATAGACATTCCCCTTCTGATTTTCACAGCATCCAATGACACAATAACCACCCATGAGGATGCATTGGCTCTAAAAGCGATCCTTGGCTACAGTTGTGAGGTGATCCCATATTCAGGAGATCACCTCACAGGGTTTCAAAATCAGCTGGACAGCAAAGGATTTGGTGGTTGGTATGTGGAACAAATCAATCAATTTTTAGAGAATATTTAATCATGAAGTGGAATAAAATAATTACAACTGAACAGGATATGAAAGCCTTTGGACAGGCTAGCAATTATCTTTGAAGCAGATCCTGATAGTGCAGAAGGAAAGGAAGCATAATTATTGGTTACCCTGATTGAGAAATACGAAAAAGAGCATTACCTACCTTTTTGACACTGAAGAAAACGTAAATAAAAAACAGATAAATTTAATCTTCGATAAACTTTAATTTCAAATTTCCGTTATATCGGCATCATGAACCTATCGGGGATTATCTTGCGCTATCTTTATATCGTTGTCCTGTCGGTATGGGTCATTGCCCTTCCCCAATATCATCACTCCATTCCTGAAGATCAATCAACAGATTTGGAGCTTTCCTACGGGGAATCAGGCTACCTGGAACAGCCGAATAACCTTTGCCTGCTTGGCCATGGCAGTAGTGTCCATACTGCGATCATTTACGGCTATGGCCACCCTGGAACTGACCTTTTGTTCCATAAATTCTTTTTTCCGGATCTTTATTGGAAGAACTTTGGAGCAGCAGCCCTTTCTTTTTTAGCTGCAGTCAATATCAAATCCGGGGCTACAGACTATATCTTTCCTTTCCATTTTTTCTGGTAATTCCCTGGCCTTCCTTATCGGCAAACCATGAAAAGTTCATTCATCAGGTTGCTATTACCCATTGCCCAATTTACTTGAGGCTACAAATAAACGGTTACCAAAAAACGCCGATAGAAAAAAAGCTGTACCCAGATGAAGGCCGCACACGTGCAGCAGGAATTCTGGGCCAAGCAGTCTCTTAAAGCGGCAGCTGTCAATCAGCCCCCAAAGTGCCTTTAGGGCCCTTTCTCATTATGCCGGTAAGCTGATAGCTTACTAAAATATCTTTGAAACCTATAAATAAAATACAGATGTTCTCCCTATTTATACTTTTGTCAGGAATTGTAATATTAATTTTGGGAGCCGATAAATTGGTGGATGGAGCTTCCAGCCTTGCAGCAAAACTGGGAATTCCCAATATTGTTATTGGATTGACCATTGTGGCATTTGGCACTTCCGCGCCGGAACTGGTGGTGAATGTTTTTGCAGCTGTTGAGGGTAATACGGGAATAGTTCTCGGGAACATCTTAGGGAGCAACATCTTCAATGTTCTGGGTATTTTGGGGATTTGCTCCATTATTTATCCTCTTTCAGTGAAGAACAGCACGACTTGGATCGAAATACCCTTAAGTCTGCTGGCCGCACTTGCTTTATACATCATGGCAAATGATGTACTTTTTGATCAGGCAGGCTCCGACCTGCTCACAAGAACCGACGGATTGATTTTGCTCCTGTTTTTTGCGATTTTCCTGGTTTATAATATTATGTTATCCTTAAACTCAACTGATGTAGTCGGCATTGAACATAAAAATTATACGTATTTAAAGGCTACTGCTTATATCATTTTAGGACTTGCCGGATTGGTTGTAGGAGGAAGGATGATCGTAACAAGTGCAGTAACTATTGCCCAATTAATGGGCCTTTCCGACAGGATCATTGGATTGACGGTCGTTTCCATCGGTACCTCCCTACCTGAGTTGGCAACCTCACTGGCAGCTGTTAAAAGGAAAAATTTAGACATAGCGATCGGAAATGTAGTGGGTTCCAATATTTTCAATATATTTTTTATCTTGGGAATATCAACGGTTATAACCACAGTGCCTGTTCAGGCAGCTTCCTTTGTGGATATTGTCCTTAATATACTTGCTGGCCTTCTGTTGTTCGTCTTTATTTTCATCGGTAAAGGAAGAAACCTGGAAAGGTGGGAAGGCATGTTCTTCCTGGCCATGTATGTTGTGTATTTGGTATTTGTGACCTCATACCAATAGTATGGATTCAAGGGCTATCTCGAATGGAATCAAAATGAATGCATGTATAAAATATTTAATTTTGTCATGAATCCATCAGATTTAACATTCCGATGGCATACGCCAGCAAAATACTTACAATCAATCCAATATTGACCTTATAAAGATCCCTGAAAATCTGCTTTCTTGATGTTTTTATTTCATGTTTGTTGAGCCGGAAACTGATGGCTATTTCACGGCCGGCCAAAATTCCTATAAATACCCAAGTCGTACTCATCGGGATATTGCTTAATTCTGTAAACAGAAACAGTACTATGGCATAGGTAAGGTCGATGAAGGTGGCCGAACGGATATGTCTGGTGTTGGCTTTGGAGTGGACGATCTCCTGGATTTTTCCGCCCCGGGATTTAAAAAGCTGGGCCATTAAAACCAAAATAATCAATAAAGAAGTTATCAGTTCTGTCAATGTAAGTTGCCTCGGCAAATACACATAAAGATTGGCAAAATCCTGGACCAGCCATTGAGACCATAGCAGTCCAGTGGACAGCCATTGTGCCACGAGCCATCCGTTTTTGGCTTTTTCTTTTTCTGATCTGGAAATGCTTTCTTTTGACTCAAACCTTTTTGCGATCAAGAGGTAAACCCCAAATGCAAAAATAAAAGCCACCGCATAACCCAGAACAGACTTAAGGATCATTTTTTCAATCACTGCCTGGGATGAAAAGACACTCAGAATCATGAACGTGGTACTTACAGGGAGTCCCAACCTAGTGAGAACGATCAGAACCAATGGAGGAATAATATACCAATAGGCCATATTCTCCGGCAATGGGATCATGTCCAGTCTCCCATAGGAAACATCCCCGGAATGACTGATCCAACCGTACACCAATACCAAGGTCAATATGGATGCTGCATAGAGCCACAGTATCCACCATTTCTTTTTGTGATTGGAGGTGAGAAATGTCCCTAACGTCTGAATGACATCATTGCCGATAACAGAATAGGTTGCCAGAACAAAGGCAACCAAGGGTATGATTTGTTCCAATTGCATTTATCATTAATAGGTGAAGAGGCTCGGTTCTTTTAACTCGTGATGGTGGAAACTACTTTGGGGAAGTAGAAAGTTCTCCATAGAAAGTTTGTCGGACCCTACGAAGATAAGCATAAACACTTCAAATTTTCTTCAGGAATTATTCTTAATTTGAAGAATGAAAATCCTTCTGATAGAAGACAATGTTGAGCTGACCAAAAATATTCTGGACTATCTGGG
>DATGMS010000436.1:0-4069 GCA_035307285.1 Cyclobacteriaceae bacterium | reverse complement strand
TTAGCCAAATTGTTTGAGCTATATGCCCACAAACTCTTCAACTATGGAAAGCAGTTTACCACCGATTCAGGCATAATCAATGATGCCGTCCAGGATGTATTCTACCAACTAATCAAAAACAAAGCGAAGCTCGGTACTGCTCAATTTGTTAAATATTACCTTTTTTCATGTTTTAGAAGAAGGTTATTAAGACTTTTAAAGCAGCACAAAAAGCTAGTTTTTGATGAAAATTTCAGCTTAACAGGAAACTTTCAACTCAGCATTTCTCCCGATTACCACGGGATGCATACTTCTCTGACGGCGGATCAAAAACAGATTTTGGAAGATGCCTGTAATAAACTTCCCGTCAGACAGCGGGAAATATTGGCACTTTACTTTTTTGAGGGTTTGACATATTCGGAGATTGCAGAGGTCATGGACTTCGCCCAGGTCAAATCAGCCAGGAAACTCCTGTACAGGGCATTAAGTAGCTTGGGAGGATTACTTGAAAAACACAGGGATGTACTTCGAATGCTTCAGGGTTTTATTGGCTAATCTATTAATCGGTTCCTTTTAGGCCTAAGTAACTGGACATAAGTATCTAGAACCGAGAATTAAGAATCAACAGATCAAAAGCCTAGGTTTACGCCAAAATACCGACTCCAAACATCCGATAAGATTTTACACAATTGTTGTAAAAAATAATTGATCCCTGGTGGGGTCATCTTTTAAGGCTGTGTCTCTATATAGATTGTTACCGGCAACTAAGCCCTAAATGATCCTTTAGAGACTATGAATTTTGATCCTTTGGATGAAACGGATTTTTTGAAGAACCCCCTTTTTGTAAAATGGGTGGTAAGTCCAAACGCAGAGCTTGATCGCTACTGGCAGGACTGGGCGAGCACAAATGAGGATAAGAAAGATAACATGCTTCGGGCGATTGAGCTTTCTAAATCCATGGCTTGGAAAAACCAGTATAGGATGGAAGAAGGTGATTTTAACCGGATGCGCAACAGGCTCTTGGAATTCAATGCTAGAGTAGAGAGAAAAAGTCCCCCCAGCTTGTATTCCGAACGATACAAAAAGAGTTTTGCATGGATATGGCGGGTGGCAGCCTCGATTTTAATCGCTGGATTTTTACTTTTTGATTACATGGATTCAGCAGATGAGGGGCAGATGAAAGTAGCCGATACCCAGGTTTGGCTCACCAAGTCTGTTCCTAAAGGTGTCAAAAAGATTTTTCATCTCCCGGACGGCTCTACGGTTATGCTTAATTCTGACAGTGAGATATCATATCCCTCTTCTTTTAAAAATGAGCGGATAGTAGAGCTGGTAGGGCAGGCATTTTTTGAAGTGGAAAAGAATGAAGAATTGCCATTTACCGTAATCAGCGGAGAATTAACTACCGAGGTGCTTGGAACTTCATTTGATGTGGGCGCCTATCCGGGTGAGTCAAGAATGCATGTGGCAGTGGTTACAGGCAAAGTTTCGGTCAATACCGAATCGGGAGTTTCTACTACAATTCTGCCTCAAGAAGCTTCTTATTACGATACCGATAGCAAGTCCCTGAAGAAGGGAGGGTATGATTACAATCATTTGGTCGGCTGGAGGCACCGCATACTTAAGTTTCAGGAAGAAAGTTACCAGCAAGTCTTTGAGCGCCTGTCCAAATGGTACAATGTAAGCTTTGAGTTTGCGGAAGGGGAAATGCCTTCGGGAAAATACAGTGGTGAATTCCAGAATGAAAGTTTGGAAAATGTGCTTAACGGTATGAAGTATTCATTAGGTATTTCCTATAAGATGCAGGAAGGAATAGTGAAAATAACAAAAAGGAAAAAGTCAAAAGATCATCAATAATAAACCAAAACAATCCCAAAATAATGAAACACAAATTACAGATTATGAGGGGGAAGCTGTTCGTCCGGTATCTACTCTGCCTATTTTTCATGGCTGGGGGATTCTCCGGAGGAATACAGACTTCCGCCAGCCAGCAGAATGACCTAAAAGACGTCATTTTAAGTATCAGTTTGAAGGATGCCAGTGTGGAGAGGTACCTTAAGACCATAGAGAACAGAACTGAGTTCAGGTTCGCTTATGATCTTGGCCTGGTCCAGAGCAGCCCACGTGTAACTATGGATGCCCAGAATAAAGATCTGCTATCCATATTAGAGGAACTATCCTCCAAGTCCAGCTTGTCATTCAAGCAAATCAATTCTACTATCCATGTTTCTAAAACTGCCGTCGCAGTAGTTCAGTCTTCACCGGAAATACGAAGAGTGCTTATTCAGGTGACGGGTGTGGTCAAGGACGAAACCGGAGAATCGCTTCCGGGAGCCTCGGTAACGATAGAAGGGAATGCCGGTGTAGGCACAGTCACGGACTTAGATGGAAATTATACTATTGACGCTACGGAAGGGGATGTTTTGGTGTTTTCATATTTGGGTTATGAAACCCAAAGAATTACAGTAGGAACCCAAAGTATCATCAACGTATCCATGGGTGTAAATCTTTCTTCTCTGGAAGAGGTGATCGTAGTGGGTTATGGCACACGTAAAAGAGTCAGCCTGGTAGGAGCAGTGGATCAGGTGGGCCAGGAAGCCCTGGAAGGAAGGCCTATCGCTACCATGAGCCAGGCATTGCAGGGTGTATCTGCCAATCTGATTGTGCAGCAACGCAATTCCGAACCCGGAGCCGGTGTAAATCTAAACATCAGGGGTATCAGCACCCTCGGCGATAATTCGCCCCTTGTGGTAATTGACGGAGTCATAGGTGGGGATATCAATCTGCTGAATCCATCGGATATTGAAAGCGTTTCTGTATTGAAGGACGCTGGAAGTGCGGCTATATACGGATCTCGTGCCAACAACGGTGTGGTGTTGATTACCACCAAGCAAGGTCAAAGAAACTCACGTCCGGTTGTCACCTACAATGGGCTGGTAGGAGTAAATACCCCCCAGTTTTTTACCGCTCCCGTGCATGGATATCAAAATGCCATGCTCCGCAATGAAGCAGCATTCAATGCGGGTAGAAGTGAGGCTATATTCAGTCCCCAAGATATTCGTCAGATCCAGGAAAATGGCGATACGAAATGGTTTGCAAAGGAAATTTTTGACAACGCCTTACAGCAGAACCACAACCTTACTGTCTCCGGTGGTGGCGAAAACAGTACTTATTTGGTATCCGCAGGTTATACCGATCAGCAAAATAATTATGTAGGTCCAGCCAAAGGGTACAAACGTTTTAATTACAGAATGAACCTCACCAATGAATTCGGAAGGTTCAAGCTGAGTTCTAGGCTGGCCTATACGCGCAGATTAATCACTGATCATTCTTCTTCTAGTGGTACATTGATGGCTGATGCCAACAGGGTACCGCTTTACTACACCCAAAAAGACTCACTGGGACGATACCTCACCAATGACGTGTTACAGGAATTCAATCCTCTGGGGATTTTGGAACAAGGCGGTTTCAGAGAGCACATTGATGACAATGTTTTTGGGAATGTCAGCGGTGAATTTCGGCTTACAGACCATCTCAAGGCCAGAGGCGTTTTTGGGTTTAACATGTATTCAAACAACCTATACAGCCGTGTGATGCAGGTGGATTTCTACCCGAGAGGTGTCTACGGCGGAAACCGCAACACCAACGACGAAAACAGAAAGGGGATGGATCTCAATACCCAGGTCATGTTGGATTATAATAACGTGTTCTCAGAAGTCCATGAACTGAGTGTTCTTTTGGGTGCATCCAATGAGAATCATACCGATAGAGGCATCGCTATCTACAAGACCTTTACTGATCCTGATTTGGGAACGCCAATTACAGAGACTGTCATCAGTCCGGATTCGTATAATTCCAATCAAAGCTCTTCTGAAAACAGCCTTTATTCTGCATTTGGCAGCGTAGCTTACGACTATAGCAAAAAGTATTTTGCCGAGCTGAGCTTTAGATATGATGGTTCATCCAAATTCCGGGAAAGTAAAAGGTGGGGATTTTTTCCTTCTGCCTCAGTAGGATACCGGCTGTCTGAAGAACCATTTATGAGCGGCTATCGTGATCGCTTTGGGGATCTGAAAATCCGCTCTTCTTA
>DATGMS010000435.1:0-3906 GCA_035307285.1 Cyclobacteriaceae bacterium | reverse complement strand
TGGAGGTGAAGGACAATCCGTACTGAAACAGCAGACGCTACATGAGTGCATCAACTTGATGGTTATACTTTAGAAACTATTTCATCTCTCCTAAGCGATATATTAGGGCTCATACGTTGTTAAAGTGTGTCTTATCCTCCATTTGCGCATGATTTCGTAGCTAAAATTTCCGGACTGGAAGCAAATAATTTTTGTTCTGATAACACAACACCACCACATCCCCTTCCACTCTAAAACGACCATCCTCCCCCATTGTCCAATGCTGCACCTTCCAATCCGTAACCCCTCCAAGTAAATCCATACGTCAAAATACTTTTCCTAAAATAATCTCTCTAAGATTGAAGTTATCGCCATAATTCAGTTCTGCATTGAGAAAATTCTGTATATTAAGGCTAAATTGAGCAGTGCCCACTATCAGTAGACTATTGCCACAAGAGAGCGGTAAACCGGCTCTCTATTTCCAGGGAGACTGCCAAAGTACCCTAAAAAAACTATGCTTTTACTCATATCACAGTGTGCAACGAGTTGCTGCAACCATTGGATGATTAACGAATCCCAATCCTGGGGAGAAACGGGGGCCCTACCCTCCCCTACTAATTATAAACCAAACAAACCTAAAAATACCTATGAGTAGACGTACCATTTTCTCCACTGGAGTTTCCCCATTGTTTTTGTCAACTTGTCTGTTTCTCGCGTTTTGTAGCCCTAAAAAGGAAGACTGGAGAGCCACCAACCAATCATTAATCGACCGATATGGGTTACATCCTGAAACTATAGATGAATTGGCATCACCGGTCTCACATACCCACGCCAAGCCCAACGAGTCCATCGCGCTGAAGAGTTTGCCCTCCGAAGAACTATCACCTGGAGTAAAAACTACTTTACTATGGGGCTCCGGGTTTTCTGCGGCAATTCATACGCTTGACGCTGAAACATTAATTCCTTCCGAAAGCGTTGATTCGGAACGGATTCTACTAATACTGGAGGGCAAAATTGACATCGCAATGGCAGAGGGCAATCAAACGCTTGAAGCACGATCGAGAGAGGAACCTGACGGTGTACATAGCGCCACGCCACGGATGGACTTGATGTATGTAGCTGCAGGTATGGATGTCCAGATGTCCGCGGGTCCTTCAGGTGCAAAGCTTTTGGAGGTTTCGAGCCCTTTGCGTTCTGACCATTTCCTTGCCCTTGGCAGAGAAGTTCCGGACCAAGTATCTACTGACGGAGGCAAATCTGCTAAGCTAAATCTTGGGGCTGCCAAAGTATACGACTTATACGACCTACAATATACGCAAAATGCATCTGGATCCTTTTCAAAGGTGATTTATGGAGAGCAAATTCAGGTAAATTTCACTTCATTAAAGCCCCGTTCAGAAATGAACCCCAGTTTAGTTGGTTCGGAAAGACTATTGATAGCGCTTAGAGGAGACGCGGAATTTTCATTGGCCGGTGATCGTCAACCTCTATCGGAAGATGAGGCTATCTGGATACCGAGCAATGTCGTTCAAGAAGGTATTTCGGGTGACCATGGTCTTGATTTTCTGGAAATCATCTGGCCAGTATCGCAAAAATACATCGAACAACATGCTTCTGGCTTGGAAAAATTCCACGAAATCATTCCGGAGCACGCTTCTCTGGAAAGGATAATCGACGGAAAATCCTCAACACCTGAGCTTTATTTTACCGAAGGTCCAAAATGGATGGATGGTAAACTTTACTTTTCCAATATGTATTTCGACCAAGACTGGAACGGGGATCCCAAACAAAGTTCTACAATAGCGATGAATCCCGACGGATCGTATCAAGCTATCTCCCAAGGAAAAATGCAGACTAATGGATTATACCCCTATAAGAACGGCAATCTATTGGTGTGCGATATGCTAGGACATCGTGTTGTAGAGATGGATAAAACCGGACGTGTACTCCGCGTGCTGGCCGATGAGTACGATGGAGAACCCCTAGATGGACCGAACGACATCGTGGTGGATGCTAAAGGAGGCTTCTACTTTACCGACCCTCAATTCACCATGGAAGCTGAAAAGTTCCAGCCTGGACGTGCGGTTTATTACGTATCGCCTGAGGGACAAATTACAAGGCTTACAGAACCAAACGAATTTGCCATGCCTAATGGCATCTTGCTCTCTCCCGACGGAAACACGCTATATATTAATAACACCTATGATAAGGAGTCCTGGTATCCGGTGCAGAGTGACAAGGACAACTTCGTGTGGGCCTTCGATGTGCAAGAGGACGGAACAATCAGAAACGGAAGAAAGTTTTCCGAGCTGTTTCTACCGGAGAACGTACTCGATCGGAAAGGCAAGTCCTCCGGTGCCGATGGAATGGCTATTGATACTGAAGGCAACATCTACGTAGCCACTTACACCGGAGTTCAGATATTTGATGCCGGAGGAGCGTATATCGGCACCATCAATTTACCTTCTTATCCTGTGAGTCTCTGTTTTGGGGATGATGATATGCAGACCTTATACATTGTGAGTTACAGCAATGTTTACAAAATCAGAACGAATAAAACCGGATTTGTACAGCGGCTTTGAGGTTAGCGCCGCTCATCGGTGCCCTTCAAATCATAGCCTCTCCATTTGTATTCTTTAGCCAAGTCGGTAGCCGCAGGCCACGCAATATCGTGTTGCTTGCTGGCTACCCACCTTCTGCGGTTCTCTTCGGTGTCAAACGATATTTGTATTTGATAATTGTAAGTGGTGGGTTCTGCTTCTATCTCCTTTGCCACACGCTCAGGAAAGAGTTTAAGCAATTTGGAGCCTAAATAACCTTGCTGAACAGTCATAGCCGGCACATATACTGAATGGTACATTTTCTCAAAAGCTTCCGCTTGAGAAGCATCCACAACAAAATCCATCTGTAAAACCATTGCAGCTTCATCAGCGTTGCTCTTTACATTTTTAGCGGCATTGATTCCTACCACCAGCACTTCCAGGTCACTATCTCCGGTGTTGGATAAGGTGATGTCCTCGTTCAGGCGTACATAAAAGGCTTGATGGCTAGCTATAGAGGTCGTGCTTCCATCAAGAGTAAGGCTTCCTGCGCCCTTTATCACGTAATACACCTGTTCCTCTTGCCCCGAATTCTTTTGCGGCATGGAAGCTCCAGCCGGTACAAGAACGTGGTCTACATAGTTCCAGTCAGTAGCAAACACTTCGGGGCCAAAAACCCGCCGATATTTAATTTCCGTGCCTTTGAAATCGCCAAAGTTTTCTCTTAGCTTATCCGTTCCGAGCCTACCGGAGACAAAAACTGGAATCTCATCTTTTACTGCCCCTTCCCTGGTATCCCCCAGGTCGAATGCATCTCCCCTTGCCTTAACGGTACTGACCGCAAAATTGAGCCAGGTGATTGGCTCCGTACCTGCATTATAGATCGCATGGGAGCTCCCCATCTTGCAAGGGACTACGGCTGGGGCTTTGATGGTCGAGGTTCTGCCGTTTATGGTAAACTCTGCTTCGCCATCCAGTATCACAAACATTTCTTCGATGCTGTGATGAAAATGATGCCCGATTCCAGATTTGGCGTTTATCTTTCCGGCATGGAGATAAAGAAAGTTGCTAGTCAGATCTTGCCTACCGACCAATTCCGTAAACCCCATACTTCCTGCCCCGGCGTGGACGGCGTTGAGTTCACGGTATTTCGAAGGATCGTTGGGGATAATGCGCTCATCGATATTTTGGGCGACTAATTGAAAGCTTAGGCATGCTACCGCAATGCTCATCAAAATTTTCATAGTTATTCGGGTTTGATATTGGCTATTAATGTTCAGGCAAACCAAATACGACGTATCCTTTGGGCAAGGCCCCCTCGCGAATGGAATGGTTATGACTATCTCTTGTAAAGTTCGAGCTCGCATTTACGACCAAATATTGTTTT
>DATGMS010000434.1:0-7372 GCA_035307285.1 Cyclobacteriaceae bacterium | reverse complement strand
GAGTAAGTAGCGTAGCGACCCAAAATTGCCGTCATCGTGCTTTTTGCAGTTCTCTCCGCATCAGAATATTTAAATTCTCCTTTTGCAACCGCTTCAAACAACTCGTTATGCTCTTGTTGATAAGGGTTGATGTTACCTTCTCCGTTGTGGTTGTAAAGCTCTTTACCGTCATGTGACCATAACGTCCCTTTATTGCCGGCATTCATATAAACTTTCCCTTTTGTTCCGACAAATGATTCATCCACCCTGTTATCTGCACCGGGGTAGTGACGGCATTCGCTGTTAATGATGGTGCCGTCGGCATAAGTGAAACGAAGGGAGTGGTGATCGAATATCTCTCCATGTTCCTTGCCTGTCCTTATCATCCTGCCACCGGTTCCCTCAGCCTTGATAGGATAAGAGCCTTTGACCCAGTTAGCCACATCGATATTGTGGACATGTTGTTCTACAATATGGTCACCACATAACCAGTTGAAATAATACCAGTTTCTCATCTGGTATTCCATTTCAGTCTGCCCTGCTTCACGTGGCCTCACCCATACCCCACCATCGTTCCAATAAACCTGACCACCGAAAATATCACCTATGGCTCCATCTTGAATTCTGTTGATAGTTTCGATATAATTGGCTTGGTATCTTCTCTGCAATCCCGCCACCACGTTTAATTTTTTGGATTTAGCCACTTCGGCAGCTGCTAATACCCGGCGAATTCCGTGAGCATCAGTGGCCACAGGTTTTTCCAAAAACACATGCTTCCCTTGGCGTACAGCTTCCTCAAAATGATCAGGGCGGAAGCCTGGAGGTGCTGTCAACAAAACGACATCAGCCAAAGCTATAGCCTTCTTGTATCCGTCGAAACCCACGAATTTATGTTCCTCAGGTACATCTACTTTTTCAGGGTGCCTTTTTGCAATAGGCTCATAGCTACTGTCGACACGATCCCTAAAGGCATCTGCCATCGCTACCAGTTTTACATTATGGCCCGAAGCCATCGCTTGGAAAACGGCTCCAGTTCCACGGCCGCCGCAACCTATCACAGCAATCTTGATTTCGTCACTCCCTGCGGCATAAGCTCCGGGCATGGCAAATGGACTCAACAAAGCGCCACCAGTGAGGAGCGCGCTTGTTTTCAGAAAGTCCCTTCTGGGGTTTTTAGTATTTTGGTTCATTATTTTACGTTTAAAGTTAATAATCGTCTATGGGTGCCTGATCGTAGTAAGCGGTAATTTCTTCCGCTGAGGGTGTCTCCAGCGGCCTCACTACCCTTAATCCTACAAAGGGAGCTTCTGGAAACCACCATCTGCTTTTGGGTATCTGAGGATCCAGTTGTTTCCATATAGGCGTAGAAGCAAAACGCTTGGAAGTTCTTAAGTCTTCCGGCCCGCTTTTAAAATGTCCTCCCCGCAATACATTAGGATAAAGGTCATCTGCTTTTACTAGTGGATTTTTTTCTTCAGTTTTGGTATTTAAAGCTTTATATTCAGGCAAATACTTATCATAAGTCCATTCCATCACATTCCCAAGGATATCATACAATCCCCAAGGGTTGGGCTTCTTAAGCCCGATCTCATGTGTAATATCGCCACTATTTCCCGCATACCAAGCGTATTCGTCCAACTTCTCCGGGTTATCACCGAAGAAGTAAGCCGTGGATTGCCCGGCTCTTGCAGCATATTCCCACTCGGCCTCTGTCGGTAACCGATAAAACACGCCGGTTTTGGTATAAAGCCACTTGCAAAACTGGATCGCATTGTATTGCGTCATGGCCAAAGCGGGCTTGTTGTCCTTGCCCATACTAAAGGTCATGTCCAAATAAGGGGTGGACGGGCGGGTAAGTCCATCTACTTCAGCAGGAATAGCACTTGTGGTGACATCGGCTTCAAAGTATTTATCCAAAAACAATTCATAAATATCCCATGTCATCTCGTGGGTCCCGATCCAGAAAGCGTCCACATAGATCTTCCGACTTGGAAACTCATCTTTTTGCGCATTTTTATCCTGTGGAGAAGACCCCATCAGAAACTCACCGGCAGGTATGGGAGCCATCCCGAAACTCATCGGTGTATCCGTTATGTCTTGTTGATAAGGCTCAAATTTTTGTTCGACAGAATCCTGTTTTTCAGAAACAGGTATTAGGAAGAGCAAAGCAATAAATGAAATAAAGATTTTAGAGGTAATCATATAAATTGTAAAGCGAAATTATCAAGCGGGAAATTAACAACTAATTTCCAATTTTGTCATCCATTCATGGAAAAATGAAAATTTGTCGCAAATCTGCCGGATTATTTATGGAAACTGACGATCACGAAATAATCGCTCCGACATCTTTTGGTCGTGCCCGTAGATGTCTTCACGAAAATTCAACAATCCCTCCTGGTCCACCCAAGCGGTGAAATAGGTGATAAACACCGGGAGAGGGTTGTCTAAGGACACCCATTTTTCGTTATTGGACCTCATGGCTTGGGCAATTTTCTCCTGTGGCCATTCTTTGCTGTCCCGCAAGAGGTATTCTGCCAATTTTGCTGGTTGTGCTACACGTATACAGCCATGGCTAAAGGCTCTTTTTTCCGCTCCAAATAAAGATTTAGAAGGTGTATCATGGAGGTAGATATTGTAGCTGTTAGGAAAAATAAACTTTACCCGACCCAGAGAATTACTGTTACCGGGTTTTTGTCTGATGATGGGGAGCCCGTTGCTAAAGCCGGTCTGTTCCATGTTCTTTTGTGCCAAATAGCTCGGATTCTTTTGCATGGCGGGATAAATTTCCGACCGCACTATGCTACTGGGAACGTTCCAATAAGGACTGAATACCACATACTTAATTTCATCATTGAAGACTACGGTCTCACTTCCTGTCTTCCCCACAACAATGTCCATCTGGAAAACCATTTTGCCCTGTTCAAACACATGAAGTTCATACTGGGGAATATTCACTAAAATCCCGTTGCCTTCCGTCATATTGGGCATCCATCTCATCCTCTCCATATTGATCAGCAATTGCTCGACGCGAGCTTTGATCGGAACATTCAGTTGGTTTACAACATTCTTTCCCACTACCCCGTCAGTAGTTAACCCCATCCGATGTTGATAGCGCATGACAGCTTCTGTGAGTTCGGGAGTAAATAAGGCTGTAGTATCCCCCATCGTATAGTCTCCGGTCAATAGCAGTTTTTTCTTTAGCTGAGAAACGAATACTGAACTGTCTCCTTCCTCTGCCTTTTTCTGGTCTCCCAAAGAAATCTCTCCCCATTCAGCTTCCTTTTCAATCTCATAGAGATGAAGCATCGCCTTCTTCAGCTGCTTGTACTGATCATTTACAGGTTCCCATGCTTCCAGGTTTCTGCCGTTATTTTCCACCAATGAATCCAATAGCGAGATGGCATCGATGCGCTTCCTTGGAATATGCCACTGAAGAATTTCCGGGTCCACAGTTCCTGTATAGGCGTAGGAGACGTAATTAAAGAAATGATGTGTTAATTGAAGTTCGATTTCCGCCAAGGGGAGACTTGCTTGAGTGATCACCGTATCCAGAAACAACAGCTGCTCCATTTCGGCCTGAAGCTTTGAGGGAAACATCAACGTGCTGTCCTTGAACTCATTGATATATTGTCGATGCAAATTATAAAAAGCCTGGGTCTGCTCTGCCACCCCGTCTTCGGTAAACCAGGCGAGTTGATAGTTCCTGCTGTTGTAGAAATTCCTCAATAGCAGGGATACACTATCTTCCAATATCTTATCATTGATATACCGGGCGACTTGTGCACTGTCTAAAAAGAGATTGGTAAAAGCATTGACTTCCGTTATTGTAGTATCCCTCGTAATCTCAACAATTGGACGGGAGGATTTCTGAGTACAAGAAGACATTAATGCTGCTAGACAAACAATTGCAATTAACAAGTATTTCATACTTCAAGAGTCCATCGGTTCATTTTTGTTTTCCGCTAACAGCCCTGTCCATAGTAAGCGTCTTTACCATGTTTCCGTTCATAGTGCTTATTGATCAAGGATTCTTTCAGACGTGGAGCTTGGGGATTGATCTGCAAAGTAAGATAGGCCATCTTTCCCAGTTCTTCCAAAATTTTACTGTTATAGAGTGCTTTTTTTGAATCCTTTCCCCAAGCAAAAGGCCCATGGTTTCCTATCAATACCATTTCAACTTCTTGATAGGAAAGCTGTTTTTCCGCAAAGCAATCCAATATCTGCTGTCCCGTCATATGCTCATAGTTTCCTTGAATCAGCGCGTCCGCCATCGGCTGCGCACAAGGGATGTCTACGGTCAAATGGTCGGCATGGGTAGTGCCAAAAATTGGAATATCCCTTTGGGCTTGTGCCCACGCCACCGCATAAGTGGAATGGGTGTGGACAATGCTGCCGATCTCCAACCAATTTTTATACAGAAATGCATGGGTTTTAGTATCTGAAGAAGGGTTCATAGAGCCCTCCACCACATTGCCCTCAAAATCTACAATTACTATATCTTGGGGATTTAGCAGGTCGTAGGGTACCCCACTGGGTTTGATGGCAAAAACCTCATTACTTCGATCCACCACGCTGACATTTCCAAAGGTAAACACGACCAATCCAAGCTCCGGAAGCTGCATATTGGCATTGTAACAATCTTGCTTTAAGTCGATGTATTTCATGGGGATTGGTTATTGAGTAGTTAAATGGAAGACCGAAGTCTCTATCTGTTTGGCTAAAAGGGTTTCAGTTTCCTATTTCACGTCTTATTTCTGAAATCTGATATTTTAAGTCTTAAATTATGCTACGCTTTGTTCTTTACTGTGACTTCACTCATATCCTTGCATCGGAGGAATAGCTCCTTGTTGCTCACTTTGAACACCGGATGGATAAAGTCCGGAAGTATTTCTGCGAGTGGCATCAACACAAATTTTCTCTCCGACATCAAAGGATGCGGTAAAATTAGTATTTCATCCTGATATACCAGGTCGTCAAAATAAATGATATCAATGTCCATGGTCCTACTTCCCCATCGCACGGTTCTTGTCCGTCCTAGGAAATTCTCGATTTCTTGCGTTCGCTGAAGAAGATCCGTTGGAGAATGCTTGGTCTCGAGGATCAAGGCTTGGTTGAGGTATTCCCCTTCGGAAGCATTTCCCCAAGCCTGTGTCTCGTAGAGACTGGAGGCTGCTTTTATCCGTCCAATTTTCGACAACAGGCCTTGTGCCTGCCGGATCAGTTGTTCCCTGTCTCCCAAGTTTCCCCCTATCAACAGCACTGCCTGATGCATTTTTTTGTCTTTTTAATTTATATTGAAAATAAAAGTGAGAAATTAGGGTTAATTTTGATCAATAATACGATAAAAATATGAGGTTTTTGAGTAACGTTTTGGCAGTCATAGTGGGGCTTTTGATCTTTTGGGTCATCGGTTTTTTTATTTTGGCGGGAATAATAGCGATATCTTCTGGGGAATCGAAGGTGGAAACAACTGAAAACTCCATCCTTCATATAAATCTAGAAAATGTGATGTTGGTGGAGAGGGCTGTGGACGATGAATTCGATGCTTCTGTATTGGGTAGTTTTGCAAGCACCCCTACTGTCGGCCTCAATCAATTAAAGACTGCTATTAGAACAGCCCAAAATGACGATAACATCAAAGGAATTTATCTTCAGGCGGGAAATGTCTATTCTGGTCAATCTGTATTGTCAGAAGTGAGGGAGGAGCTGAAGAAATTTAAAGAATCTGGGAAGTTTATTGTCTCTTATTCCGAGATATTTTCTGAAATGGGGTACTATTTGTCTTCTGTGGCAGATGAAGTGTATTTGAATCCCCTTGGAGGAATCGAATTTAATGGGATATCCTCGGAAATGGTGTTTCTTAAGGGGCTTTTCGAGAAGATTGAAATCGAACCCGTCATCTTTAGGGTCGGAGAATTCAAAAGTGCGGTAGAGCCATTTTTACTGGACAAGATGAGCGAAGAGAGCCGCTTGCAATCCGAGTCTTATTTGAATGACCTGAACGATCACACCCTTCAAGCTGTGTCAGAGGCTAGGTCAATAGATTTAGATAAAATCAGGGAAATCAATGACCAGATGTTGGTTAGAAACAACCAGGATGCCTTAAATTATGATCTTGTGGATGGCCTTTGGTACGACGACCAAATCAAAGACTTGTTGAGAGACAAGCTCGGGTTGGAGGAAGATGCAGAGATTAAGAGCATTAATATCACCAACATAAACAAGACAGCTAAAGCTGAAAATCGCTTATCCAGTAATAGGATAGCGGTGATCGTGGCGGACGGGGAAATAGTCAGTGGAAATGCGGATGGAATGATCAGTTCGGAAACGTTTCTTCAAGAAATAAGGAAAGCCAAAAAAGACAAAGATATTAAAGCCATTGTGTTAAGGATAAATTCCCCGGGCGGATCTGTCCTTGCCTCGGAAGTGATCTGGAGAGAGCTTAGTGAGGCACAAAAAGAAAAGCCATTAATCGCCTCCATGTCCGATGTAGCTGCTTCTGGAGGCTATTATATCGCAGCTCCTGCGGATACGATAGTTGCTCATCCAAACACCATTACTGGATCGATTGGTATTTTCGGCATCTGGTTTAACGCCAAGGGATTGCTGAACAATAAGTTGGGGATTACTACAGATGTGGCACAGACCGGTGACTTTTCCGACTTTATGAGCCCCGTCCGTCCATTGACACCTGTAGAAACCACCGTTATTCAAAATCAGGTAGAAGACGGTTATGACACTTTTATAACACGGGTAGCAGAGGGTCGTGGAATGAGCAACGAGGCAGTGTTGGAGATCGCGTCAGGAAGGGTGTGGAGCGGAGTACAGGCCAAGCAGAACGGTTTGGTGGATGTATTGGGCGGCTTGGATGATGCTATACAAATTGCAGCTACAAAAGCAGGCGTGGAAGAAGATTACCGGGTGCTATACTACCCAGAGCAAAAAACCATGTTGGAGAGAATTTTAAGCGAGTTTTCAAAAGATATCCAGTCCCACTATATGCGGTTTAAGCTGGGCAATGCTTATTACATTTACGATCAGATCGAAAAAGTCAAAAAGCATGAAGGGATCATGGTAAGGCTTCCTTACGATTTACACATACAATAAAACAGCTATTTTTTAATAAAGCCACTTGACCTAAGCCTACGGATTAAATCAAGTGGCTTTATTAATTTAATCAGCTTCCTCATCTGCACTTGGGCCATAACTCCTGGGAATAGGAACGTTGAGTAGCCTCAGGTAAACTCCTAGTTGTGCCCGATGGTGGATTACTTGGCTGAAGGACATACGCAAGGTCTCGCCCTTGCTTGCCACGGAATATACCTCACTGCCATTTCTCAAGGTCCAGATTTCAGCTAAAAGATCATCCGATGCCTCTTTAAGATTCTTCTGG
>DATGMS010000433.1:0-24099 GCA_035307285.1 Cyclobacteriaceae bacterium | reverse complement strand
TTAAAGGTTTTGACAAAGGTTCCGTGGCCTTTGGCAGAGACTTTCCATTCTATGGTTCGGATATCGTCGCCATACTGGTAGGGCCTCAAATCATCGAACTCTAATCCCGCTCCTTTGAAGATGGACTGATAATCACCTTGCAGGTGGTTATTGGCCACCTTTCTGATCATGATTTCGTATTTCCTAAGCTTTTTTACCAGTTGATTCATTCGCAGTTTCCTTTCCGGAGGCTAATTTAGTGGACTCCGTCGAATAATAAAACGAGTTACTCATTACTTGTTGCCCAAATATAATTTGAAATGGGTAATTTTGCGGGGTGAAAAAGATAATCATTCTTATTTTGGGTATAGCCTCAGGCTATGCCTGCTCGAACAGTTCGGCCCCCAAGGGACTCATCTCGGAAGATAAAATGGTGGAGGTGCTTGTGGATATCCACATGGCGGAGGGGATGGCAAGTTCTTTGCCTATTCCTTATGACTCTTCCAAGAAGATCTATCCGATTTTTGAAAAGGAGGTTTTTCTTAAACATAACATAGAAGACAGTGTCTACATGAAAAGCTTCGAATATTATCTACGGGATGCTAAGACGATGGAAAGGATTTATTCAAGAACCATAGATTCACTGGCACTTAAAGAAAAGTTAGGAGACCAATAATATATGCTATACCCCGCTAATCTTGAAAGCAAGATTAATTTCGACAAGATCAAAGAGTTAATCAAGGAAGAATGCAGCAGTACCTTGGGGACTGATTTTGTGGGCAAGATTTCTTTTAGCAAGGATCTAAGGCTAATCAACCGTCTTTTGGATCAAACAGAGGAGTTCAGGAGAATTATCCTCTCAGGCGAGCCTTTTCCCGCTTCCAATTTTCTAAACATTTTCCCCTATCTCAATAAGTCCAAGGTAGAAGGCACCTTCTTGTATGAGGATGAATTTCACGAGATACGATTATCTCTGATAACGCTGAAGGCGTGCGTAGATTTCTTCAACAAATTCCAAGACGAATATCCCCAACTGTTTCAATTATTGGGGATGGTCTCCCTGGATACCTCCTTACTAAAAGCCATAGAGCGTGTGCTGGATGAAAAGGGCAAGATAAAGAACAATGCGACCAAAGAACTGGCGATGATCCGAAGCCAGATACTGTATGAGGAGAACAGACTAAGAAAGGTGTTGGATAGCATCTTTCGAGCAGCAAAAGCTAAAGGCTATGTGCCCGACGATGCTTCCATTACCATCAGAGGAGGGAGGATGGTCATGCCTGTATTGGCAGAAAACAAGCGAAAGATAAAGGGATTTATCCATGATGAGTCCGCCACGGGGCAGACCGTATATATGGAACCGGCCGAGGTACTGGACATCAACAATGAGCTGAAGGACCTTGAGTATATGGAGCGGCGGGAAATCCAGAAGATCTTGACCCAGCTGACCGACACCCTGCGGTCTTTTGTTCCGGAACTTCGGCAAGCCTTTAATTTTTTGGGCTTGGTGGATTTCATTAGGGCTAAGGCAAAGTTCGCTGTGAAAATAGATGCCAGCAGGCCGATGCTTGAAAAAACGAAGGGCATAGAATGGACCAATGCCCGTCATCCGCTTCTGGAGATGGCCTTAAAGCAACAAGGCAAAACCATTGTTCCTCTAAATGTTAACCTGGATCACAACAGAAGGTTGTTGGTAATTTCCGGTCCGAATGCCGGAGGAAAGTCCGTTACGTTGAAAACAGTAGCGCTTCTCCAATATATGGTCCAATGTGGACTTCTCATTCCGGTCGATCCCCGATCAAAGTGTAGCCTCTTCGATAACTTCTTTATCGACATTGGGGACGAACAGAATATAGAGAATGACTTGAGTACCTACAGCTCACATTTGATGAGCATGAAATATTTTACCCAATTTTCGGATAAGAAAACAGTTTTTTTTATCGATGAATTCGGGACAGGGACTGAGCCACAATTTGGAGGAGCCATTGCGGAGGCTATCTTGGTCGCTTTGAACCAGACCGGGGCTTATGGCATTGTGACAACTCACTATGGCAATTTGAAGCAGGTGGCGGCCAAAAGCCAAGGAATGGTGAATGGTGCCATGCGGTATGATGTAGACCGTCTGGAGCCCCTCTATCAGTTGGATATTGGTAAGCCTGGCAGTTCATTTGCCTTGGAGATTGCTTCTAAGATCGGTATTTCCCGGGATATCATTGCTTATGCCAAAGAACAGATCGGGGAGGAACGGGTGAGGTATGATAAGTTGCTGAACAAATTGGAGTCTGAAAAGAACAAATATGAGCAGGTCTTAGCGGAGACAGAAAAGAAGGAGAGGCTGCTGACCAAGAGACTTGAAGAATACAAGGAACTAAAATCCCATCTAGAAGCCAATAAAAAAGAAGTGCTTCAACAGGCCAAAGTGCAGGCCAAGGGCATCTTGGATGAGGCGAACAAGAAGATTGAAGAGACGATACGCACCATCAAAGAACAACAGGCTGACAAAGCCTCTACCCAAAAGGCGCGAAAAGAGCTGGACGAGTTGAAGGTGGCGCTGAAGCCGGAGAAGACCAGGCTTAGACAGCCCGAAATAAAGGTCGAAGAGGGAGAGATCCGTGAGGGGGATTATGTGCGTTTAAAGGATAGCGGAACCATCGCCGAAGTACTCACGGTAAGAAACAATGACGTAGAAATAAGCATAGGAGAGCTAAAGTCGAATGTGAAAGTCAGCCGGCTCGAAAAGATCTCCAGTACGGCTTTGAAGAAAGAGAAGAAGGCCATCAGCCGTAGGACGGGCTATGACACGCATACCAAGATGACGGAGTTTTCACCCAACTTGGATATCCGTGGAAAGAGGGGAGAGGAGGTTCTGTTTTTGCTTCAAAACTTCATCGATGATGGACATATGCTTGGTCTCAAAGATCTCCGCATTGTACATGGTAAGGGGGACGGAATTCTCAGGGAAGTGACGCGCAACCTTTTGAACGGAATGTCCAGCGTGGCAAAATATCAGGACGAACATGCCGACAGGGGAGGCTCCGGAGTTACTATAGTTACCTTACGATAGGCAAGAAAGAATACCCCAACGGCTCCGAAAGACTGATAGGTGAGCCTAGCTAGGCGTAGATGCAATCTACGCCTATTTTATTTTTATGGTTTGAAAAGCTTTGCAAACCTTGTGCATGTCATTAGTCGCCATTGAAATAGAGACCTAACCTGGGACGATCATCCGGCAGAGGTTATAAACTAACCTTTCAGAGCAAACTCATAACTTAAACGCCTGTCTTGCAAGAAGTTTCCATTGCTGACCGTCTTTCTGCCAGACGAGTATCACCCCTATCTTGATATTCACGGTTTCTCCTTCATTGTTGGTTTCCGCCACCAGGGTATGCCGGACAATCCCGGTGTTTCCAGCAATGTCTACAGTCTGATCTTGTAACTCAATAGTCACAAACTTAGATACTCCGGAAAGCATAAAATCAATAAATTCCTTTTGATTTTCAACCCGGCCGTTGGAATGGCCATAGGTTAACTGCTCTGAGGTGATTTTTTCCAGCTGCTGTTGGTCCGGAGTAATTAAAAGCGTCCGCAATTCCTGCACCTTATTCTCGAGAATTTGTTGGTCAGCCTTTTGTCCAAAAACAGTTTGAAGGCCTAAAAGTAGAAAAGCGAACGGGAGAATGTAATTTTTCATGGGTATGGTGGGTTTTTGTTGATGTTTATGTTTTAAAAGGTTGTCGTACCTAAAGCAGAGAAAGGCCACATATGTCGTACTTTAGGGTATCACTTTTTCACTAATTCGAAAATATAAGAGCCAGCCAAAGCACTGACACGGCCGTTAGGCATAGGGACACTAAAATTCAAGGTCAGCTTATCGCCATTTCTGCTAAAGGAAATCTCTCTTCCTGCTGCCGGCTGGGATCCGGTGAACTGCATCTTGTCAAAATTCCCTCCGGCAAAAGACCAGTTGCCGCTCTGGTCAAAGACAGGATTGGGAGTGGTAGTGTATGTTCTGTTGCTGGCCGTGGAAGTTAATCTAAGTTCGAAACCTGAGTAATCGGCCGTGACAGGACTTCCATCTTTGGTGACGGAACCGCCGTTAGCGGTGGTCCAAGTAATATTTGACCCTCCCGTTAGCTCTTCCAAGGCCTCTTGTTCGGGGTTTTTCTGCGGTGAAGGTGTTGGGTCGTCTGACCCACCACAGGATACAATAAAAATTCCCAAGAAGCAAAGCAACGGAAATACCAATGATTTATGCATGGCTGAAATTTAGGTACAAAATACGAGGGTCAAGGTACAAAGCTGGACATACACGCAATATACTAAGAACGCGATTTTATTTTATAATCTTCTATATTTAAAATTTCATCGCAGAAACCATATTCCCGACTGTCGTTTGAGCAGATGAATATGGTCTTGTTGCTTCCATAATCCCGGACTAAATCCTGATACCAGCTAATCCCTCTCTGGTCCAGGTTGGATGCCGGTTCATCGAGCAATAAGAGCGGTACATCTGAAAAAAAACACAGTCCCAGCTTTAACCGCTGCTTCATCCCTGAGGAGAAATATACCACCTGTTTGTTCAGGGATTTTTCCAAGTACATGATCCGGGCAATTTCTTCTATATCTAGGCCACGAATGCTAGTTTTAAACTTAAAATGAAATTTTAGCAGCTCACTCAGCGTATATTCTTCAGGCAATTCCAGATAAGGGGCGCTTATAGTCAGCAATTGATAAATTTTGTCGCCAGAAAGGGCCTTGCCATTATGTACAAAATCCAGTTTACCTTCCGTCAGGGGAATCTGTCCGGAAAGGCATTTGAGGAAAGTAGACTTTCCGGACCCATTGCTGCCGATAATGGCTATCTTGGCATTGCTAGCAACCTGAAGATTGAGATTTCTAAAAATCCATTCATATTGGTATTTTTTCCCTGCCTCAGACAGCTTTATTTCCAACATTTTTTTAATTGATATACCCTTTCATCAGCCCTCTTTCGGACGATCTGATAAAATTCACTATCTCATCTCTTTCTTTGGTAGCAGGCAGATTTACTTCAATTTCCTCTAAGGCTCTGCTATTGTTGAGGCTGTTTAAGAACAGGTACCGATAGACTTCTTGGATGTGATTAATTGAATCGCTAGAAAAACCCCTTCTCCTCAGACCAAGGGAATTGACACCGGCATAACTCAAGGGTTCTCGCGCTGCCTTGGTAAAGGGAGGCACGTCTTTCCTTACCAAGGATCCTCCAGAAATCAGGGAGTGCATCCCTATTTTTACAAACTGGTGGATGGCGCTGCTTCCGCCTATAATCGCCCATTCGTCAATTGACACATGTCCCGCAACCTGAACAGTGTTGGCTATAATAACATTGTTGCCAATAATGCAATCATGGGCGATGTGGACGTAGGCCATGAGCAGACAAGAATCCCCAATTTTGGTGATTTTTTTATCAACCGTACCCCGATTAATGGTGACACATTCTCGGATCGTGGTATTGTTGCCTATCTCCACGGTTGATTCTTCACCCTGAAATTTCAGATCCTGCGGGATTGCAGAAATGACTGCGCCAGGAAATACCCGGCAGTTTTTGCCGATTTTGGCGCCTGGATAAATGGTCACATTGGATCCTATCCAAGTACCTTCACCAATTTCCACGTTATCATGGATTGAAGTGAATGCCTCAACAGTGACATTTTCCCCCAATGTGGCATTCTCGTGTATTTCTGATAGTTTACTTATCATGCGTCTTTTCTTACAATACTAGCTGTCATTACAGCTTCACATACTAAAGTGTTTCCTACGTAGGCCTCACCTTTCATTTTGGCGATGCCTCTTCTTATAGGATATAGCAATTCGCATTTAAAAACAATCGTATCCCCAGGAAGCACCATTTTTCGAAACTTACAATTTTCTATACCTAAAAAGTAAGTCCAATAATTCTCGGGGTCGTCTACCGAACTCAATACTAGTATACCCCCTGTCTGTGCCATCGCCTCCACTTGAAGAACGCCGGGCATAACGGGATTGTTGGGGAAATGCCCCACAAAAAAAGGCTCATTAATGGTGACATTTTTCACTCCGGCCACCACCGTATCATCCAGATAGATTATTTTGTCCAATAATTGAAAAGGGTACCTGTGCGGCAAAATATTGCTGATCTGATTAATATCCAACACAGGAGGGAGCTTGGGGTCGTAGTGGGGAATATGGCTAGGGCCGATTTTTTCCATTGCCCGCTTCAGCTTTTTGGCAAAAGCTACATTGGCAGCATGACCGGGTCTGGCAGCAAGTATTTGCGCTTTTAAAGGCCTGCCTACTAAAGCCAAGTCACCCACTACATCAAGCAGCTTATGCCTTGCAGGTTCATTTTTGTAGCGAAGGTCAACATTATTCAAAATTCCTTCTTTGCGTACTTCTACTTTGGGCTTGTTGAACATCTTGGCTAGATGTTCCAACTCTTTTTCCTCCACTACACGGTCCACTACCACAATGGCGTTATTTAAGTCCCCCCCTCTGATCAGGTTTTGGTTGTAAAGCATTTCCAGTTCGTGCAAGAAGCAGAAGGTCCTGCATGAAGCGATTTCATTTTTGAACCTACTGATATCGGTAAGTGAGGCATGCTGGCTACCGAGAACTGGGGAATTGTAGTCCACCATTACAGTAACCCGATAGTCGTCCAGCGGAAGTGCAGCCATTTCAACCTCCCTCTCAGTATCGCGGTAATGGATGCTTTCCGGAACCTCAAAAAACCGTCGAAGTGCATTTTGCTCCTCAAAACCAGCTTCTTCCAATACTTGAATAAATTGGATAGAGCTCCCATCCATTATGGGGGGTTCTGGCCCGTCCAACTCGATGAGTATATTGTCAATCTCCAAGCCAACCAATGCTGCAAGGACATGCTCTACGGTATACACCCTAGCGCCACCTTGCTCCAATGTGGTTCCTCTGGAAACATCTACTACGTTGTCCACGTCCGCATCTACAATGGGCAGTCCCTCCAGATCCATTCTACGGAATTTATAACCATGGTTGGGGGGAGCCGGTAAAAAAGTCATCGTCGCTGTTACACCAGTATGTAAACCTACACCTGATACCGTTACCTGTTTTCTTATCGTATGTTGCTTTACTTTCATTAAATATTCGTTTTTGCAGAGCAAACTTCCATTTGACCCGCAAATCTATTGTTTTTTTTCCAGTTCCTCCAATCTGTTTTGAAGCTCTGGCAATTTCTTGAACAGCGTGTATGATTTTAAGAAATCTTTAACATCAAAACCCATGTATCCGAAAATTGTACTTCCCGGAGTCTTTATCGATTTAGAAATACCGGTGTTGGCTCCGACAACCGTCTTGTCGGCAATTTTTATATGGCCCACGATTCCCGCTTTACCCGCAATGACGCAGTTGTTTCCGATCTCGGTCGAGCCGGAAATCCCGGTCTGGGAGGCGATAACGGTATTTTCTCCAATGACCACATTGTGGGCTATCTGCACCAGATTATCGATTTTAGCGCCTTTTTTAATCAGAGTAGAACCCATAGTAGCCCGGTCGACCGTTGTATTAGCTCCGACACTTACATTATCTTCCAAGATAACGTTCCCCAATTGAGGTATATTTTTGTAGGTTCCGTCCGCCTGTGGGGCAAATCCGAATCCATCTGATCCAATGACGGTGTTGGCGTGGAGCTCACAGTTGTCGCCAATGATACATCCCCCATAGATTTTAACCCCTGGATAAAAGGTACAGTTATTCCCGATCTTCACATCGTCGCCTATATAAACATGGGGATGAAGTTGGGCGTTTTTGCCTATTGTAACGTTTTTTCCGATGAAGGAAAAAGCCCCTCGATAGCAATTGTCTCCTATCTGGGAGTTGTCCCCAATGTAGGACGGTTCTTCAACCCCGGTCTTAACTTCTTTGGTGAGATCTGCGTAGGCTTGGAGCAGTTGGGTAAACGCTAAATAAGCATCAGCCACCCAGATCAAGGTGGTATTTATTGGCTTGGTAGGCTTAAAATCATTTGAAACAATAACTGCGGCGCTTTGGGTGCTATAGATAAAAGGCTCATATTTCATATTGGAAAGAAATGAAATCCCGCCATCTTTTCCTTCCTGAATCTTATCCAATCTGCTGATGAGCTGTGATCCATCCCCTTCTACTTTTCCATCTAAAAGTTCCGCAATCTGATTAATGGTAAATTCCATGGTATTGTTAATGGTTAGCGTAAAGTTAATTCTTTAGCATGACAAGCATAATATTTTTTGACAATTTTGCTCATGGCCTTGATATTGGGGAGATCCGCAGCTTCGGCCAAATCGATCAATTGTCCGCCCTTGGTAAGGATAGAAATCCGCTCGTTGGCCAGATAGGCGTAGTTGCTAATGGATCCTGAGGAAAAAAAGTAGGACAAATCTTCTTCCGGAACAGATAGTTTTTCCTTTACCTGCTGCCTTCTATCCGAAAGTTCTTGTTCGGAAAAGGGTTGGTTGACAAGGGTTATCTTGAAGAGCTGCCTTTCAAGAAGCATATTGGAAATATTGGCGAGGATGTAATCATCATGCTTTTTCCAAAGCTTGATAGCTCCCCACAGGTCATAGTCATCTAGTCCCGCATAGGTTTCAAAAAGATTGCTATTATTGCTAAAATCCGCCAGAGTAAAATTATTGCTGAGCAAGTAGAGAAACTCTTCCGATGCATTTAGATTGCTGCCTGATTGTTGTAAGTCTTTAGCCCTTGTAATGAGGTTGATCAGCATTTTCTCCGCGCTAACGGTGGTTTTATGCAGATAGACCTGCCAATACATCAACCTTCTGGCGCTTAGAAAATTCTCTATGCTATAAATCCCTTTTTCTTCCACCACCAGCATATTGTCCTTGATGTTCATCATCTTGATGATCCTGTCAGCGCCTATCGTGCCTTCTGACACGCCTGTGAAGAAGCAGTCCCTTTGCAAGTAGTCCAGCCGGTCGATGTCAAGTTGGCTGGAAACCAGTTGATGGAAAAATTTCCTTTCGTAACTTCCTGTAAATATCTTTATGGCCAGATCCAGCTGGTTGTCGAACTGGCTGTTCAGCCTTTGGATAAACAACAGGGAAAGTGATTCATGTCGAACATCAGTAAGCAAGGTGGCTTCCAAAGCATGGGAAAACGGACCGTGGCCGATATCATGAAGCAAGATGGCCAGAAGAGCTGCCTCGTATTCTGCGACACTTATATCATGTCCTTTGTTTCTGAGATGGTCTAAAGTGATGCTCATCAGATGCATAGCACCTATGGCATGGTGAAAACGCGTATGTAGTGCACCAGGGTACACCATATCTGTCAAACCTAATTGTTTGATTCTGCGTAACCTTTGGAAGTACGGATGATCGATGATGGAGAAAATCAATTCACTGGGAATGGAGATAAATCCATAAACAGGATCGTTTATTATTTTTTGGCTCTTCAATTGCCCTTTGGTTAATAGATAGGGAAAATTCAAAAATAGCTATAAATTTAGACTAAGTAAACCGAATAATATGCAAAAATTTAAAATCCTTTGGGCCGATGATGAGATTGACCTCCTTAAGCCTCACATTCTTTTTCTAGAACAGCGAGGTTATGAGATCACTACAGTCAATAGCGGCCTAGATGCCGTTGAGAAAGTGGAGGATGCCAATTTTGATGTGATATTCCTGGATGAAATGATGCCGGGGATGACGGGCCTTGAGACCCTGCAGCAAATAAAAATCCTAAAACCCCAAACGCCTGTGGTGATGATCACCAAAAGTGAGGAGGAACATATCATGGATGATGCAATAGGTGGGAAAATCGCCGATTATCTCATCAAACCTATCAATCCAAACCAAATCCTGCTGTCAGTCAAAAAAATCCTGCAAAACAAGCAGCTGATCAGCGAGAAGACCAACCTCTCGTACCAGCAGGACTTTAGGAATATCAGTATGGCTTATAATGATGCCATTGACCATAAGGAATGGTCTGATATTTACAAGAAGCTGATCTATTGGGAGCTGGAGATAGACAAGACGGAGAACAAAAGCATGCATGAAGTATTGGACACGCAAAAAACAGAAGCCAATGCCAATTTTGCCAAATTCATCAAGGAAAATTATTTGGACTGGTTGAATGAGCCAAATATAGAACGTCCGGTGCTGTCCCACCAAGTGATGAAAAAAATGGTGTTTCCAAAAATCAAGGAAGGAAAACCACTGTTTGTCGTCGTGATTGACAATCTTCGTCTCGACCAATGGGAGATGATAGAGCCCTTGTTGAGTGATTATTTTAACGTAGCGAGCGGAGATACCTATTACAGTATCTTACCCACCACAACAGCTTATTCGAGAAACGCACTTTTCAGTGGGATGATGCCTCAAGAAATGGCCAAGTTTCACCCCGACTTATGGGAAGGGGAAGATACAGAGGAAGGGAAGAACAATCATGAGGAAGAGTTTATGAGGGAGAATCTCAAAAGAAACCGTCTGAACATCAAATCTAGCTATAACAAAATCCTCCAGGCTAACCAGGCAAAAGCGGTATTGGAGCAGTTCACTAACCTCTTGAACAATGACCTGAATGTGTTGGTGTACAACTTTGTAGACATGATGTCGCATGCGAGAACTGACATGAAAATGATCAGAGAGTTGGCCCCTGATGAGTCCGCATACCGGTCAATAACCACCAGTTGGTTTAACCACTCATCTCTATTTGAACTGTTTAAGAAAATCAGTGAAGCAGGAGCGGAGTTAATTGTTACTACTGACCATGGTACGAAAAAGGTGAACAAGCCTTATAAGATTATTGGGGACAGGAAGGTCACTACCAATTTGAGATACAAGCAGGGAAAAAACCTCAATTTTGAATCAGGAAAAGTATTTGAGATCAAAAAACCAGAGGATGCCAAGTTGCCCAAGTTCAATGTTTCCACCAGTTATGTTTTTGCGGTGGAAGATTATTTCTTTGCCTACCCCAATAATTACAATTATTACGTGAATTACTATAAAGACACATTTCAACATGGCGGGGTGTCTTTGGAGGAGATCATTGTCCCTATCGTCCATTTAGTCCCTAAATATTAGCAGGTGGAAAAATTAGTCAATGTGGGTAGGGAACAGCTTCCTGATTCCGCAAAAAGGATTATTGAATATTGTAGGGGGGAAAATATTTGGGTATTCAATGGCAGAATGGGTGCAGGAAAGACGACTTTAATCAAAGAAATTGCAAAACAGCTTAAAGTAGAGGAGATAGTTTCGAGCCCCACGTTTTCGATTGTCAACGAGTACAACGATGCACAAGGAAAGTCTATTTATCACTTTGATTTCTACAGGATTGATGATCAGGAAGAAGCCTTGGACTTAGGGTTAGAGGAATATTTTTACAGTGGAAACTATTGTTGGATAGAATGGGCTGAAAGAATTTCTGCTTATATTCCCGAAAAATTTGCTTTGATAACCATTGAAGTAGGAGATAAGGAAGAAAGGGATATTTCCCTTAAAATAATTGATGATGGGAAGAGTCAGCATGACTGAAATCGCCAAAGAAACGGGCCTCTATACAAAGGAAACACCGGAAATGATCCGGCACTCGGATAAATCCATTCTTATAGGGATACCCAAGGAAAGAGCAGCGCAGGAGAAGCGGGTTGTTTTGACTCCGGAGGCTGTGGCTTTATTGGTAAATAATGGCCAGAAGGTGGTGGTGGAGTCCAAAGCTGGCGAGCTTTCGAAATTTTCAGACCGCGAATATTCTGAAGCAGGCGCACAGGTTGTATTTTCTTCAAAGGAGGCTTTCGATACAGATGTGGTTTTGAAGGTGGAACCTCCTACAGAGGAGGAAATCAACGATATGCGGCAGGGTGCGTGTCTTATTTCAGCCCTGCAGTTAGGAAAGCAGAATTCTGATTTCATCCATGCTTTGAACCGCAAAAAAATCACGGCGGTGGCCTTTGAAAATTTGGAGGACAAGGTTGGCGGTATGCCTGTAGTCCGGGCCATGAGTGAGATCGCCGGAAGTACGGTCATGCTTATTGCCGCGGAATATCTAAGTAGCATAAAAAACGGCAAAGGTTTGGTACTTGGGGGGATTACCGGTGTGCCTCCCACCCAAGTGGTGATTATTGGTGCGGGCACCGTGGCGGAATATGCCGCGAGGACCGCTCTGGGCCTAGGAGCAAACATTAAGATTTTCGATAATCATATTTATAAGTTGCGTAGGATTAAGCAACTTTTAGGGCAGCAGGTGTACACTTCTACTATAGATAACTATACCTTAGGGCAAGCCATTAAAGAGGCAGATGTGGTCATCGGAGCTTTGCGGGCCGAAAAGGGCAGAGCCAAAATTGTAGTATCTGAAGAGATGGTTTCTAAAATGTCTGAAGGGAGCATTATTATTGATGTCAGTATCGATCAGGGTGGATGTATCGAAACATCAAGCATGACCTCACATGATAGTCCTACTTTTTCCAAACATGAAGTGACGCATTATTGTGTTCCAAATATTGCTTCTCGGGTATCACGAACTGCTTCTGTAACATTAAGTAACATTTTTACACCCATACTTTTGCAAATGGCGGATCTGAAGGGAGCAGAAGAGATGATTTTCAATTACAAATGGTTTATGAAAGGAGTATATACCTATCGGGGAAGTCTCACCAATGCCCACCTTGCTCGAAAGTTTTCGATGTCCCACAAAGAACTACAGTTGTTGCTGGCTGCCAGGTATTAGGACAAGAGGTTTTGTCTCAACAAAAATTCCAGTTGATCATTGGCTTTTAAAAGGTTGTCCGTGAGTTGCTTGTTTTCTCTCCGAAGGGCGTAAACCTCAAATGCATTCTTAATGACAGTTCTCAGGTAGTCCTCCTCCCAAGGCTTGGTGAGGTAGTGGTACACTTTTCCTTTATTTATTGAATCAATAACTGCTTGGATATCCGTGTAGCCCGTTAAAAGTATTCGGATAGGATCCGGGTACATTGGAATAATGGACTCTAAAAATTCCACCCCAGTTTCTTCAGGCATCCTTTGATCTGTAATGATAATGTCCATTTCTTGATCTTTAAGGATTTCCCTTCCTTCTTTTGCGGATTCTGCAAGAAAAATTTTATAATCTCTTCTAAAGGTAGCTTTAAATGCCTGAAGATTGTTTACCTCATCATCTACATATAACAATCTAATTTTGTCTGAGTCCATTTGTAATACTTTTATGGGGTTGTACCGTTTCTAAGGCGAAATTCACTATTTTTGTTAACTAATAAAAACTTTATTTCAGAAAGCTTATTTCTCTTCAATATGGTGAATATATTCATAATTTATTGCCAATGCTGGGTTATAAATTTCTAGATCTCATGGATTGTTTAAAATTTTACTCCGAATAGTGATAATTAAATACACATATTACAATTAACTTTGCCGATTATGCCATTTGTTGAGGTGAATGAAAATTACCGCCCGCTTCTATTATACCCTAAGTCCCGCCAAGATGCTCAGAAGTTAGAAGAACTAAAAGCCCGTCCATTTATAGTTTTAACGGATTCGATCGAAGATCAGGTGGCCGAATTGATTAAAATAAACAATCCCTCGGAAACTTTTTCGACCGAGGAACTGGCTGATCGGGTGAAGGCTTTTTTTAAGGACACCCCGAAGGAAGGCTTTGGGGTTTGGGTGTATTATCCTTGGCGAAACACTTTGGTGAGGGTATTGGATGAAGCTGATTTTATTCATCTGAGGACGTCCAGAAATAAGTATAAAATCACACAAGAGGAACAGGATAAGCTTCAGTCCAAGACGATCGGTATTATTGGACTTTCCGTAGGACAGAGTGTCGCCATCAGTTTGGCAATGGAACGCACATTTGGCGAGCTTCGGATAGCGGATTTCGATACCTTGGATTTGAGTAATTTGAACAGGATAAGAACGGGGATCTTCAATCTGGGACTGAAGAAAACATGGATGGTCGCAAGAGAGATTGCGGAAATTGATCCTTTTTTAAAAGTTACTGTATATGAAGAGGGAATAACAGAAGGAAATATCCATGATTTTTTTACTTTAGGGGGGAATTTAGATCTTTTGGTGGAGGAGTGCGATAGCCTACCTATTAAAATAAGCAGTCGACTAAAAGCTAAATCACTGGGAATCCCCGTTTTAATGGATACGAGCGACAGGGGAATGATGGATGTTGAGCGGTTTGATCTAGACCCAAGCCGTCCCATTTTTCACGGGATGCTCCAAAAATTCGGGGAGGAAAGGTTTATTTTGGAGAGCTTGAATAAGTATAAGAATGAAATGATGATGGGTATTTTGGACTTTAATAATCTATCGGATCGGGCAAAGGAGAGCATTTCCCTGATAGGAAAAACGATTACTACTTGGCCCCAAACGGCGAGTTCCGTAATAATGGGAGGAGCGGCCTGTGCTTACTTTTCCAGAAAATTGCTATTGGACGAAACTGTGGCTTCTGGTAGGTACTACATCGATTTGGATGAACATCTTAAAATACCACATGAAGATTAATATTAGGGTTGTCCGTGCCATAACGGATATGGAGACTACCGAGAAATACATTGATGGCCACTATAGAGTATTAGAAACTTACGGAGTTACCAAAGTAACGTCTGCAGACCGTTCGTGGGTCAACAATCCCCATGTATACCTTTTGTTGGTTGAACTGGCAGACTCAGGCAGGATCGTAGGTGGAGGAAGAATCCAAATGAGAAGCGAAAATTTCCCTTTGCCGCTAGAAGGTGCGATTTTTGAAAAAGATGAATCTATCGTCGACTTTATGAGCCCATTTAAAGATCTCGAAGTTGCGGAATATTGCGGTTTGTGGAATTCCCGTGAGATTGCCGGTTACGGAATAGGCAGTATTTACCTGATAAGAATCGGGGTGGCTTTATCCTCTTTTCTCGGTATAAAGAACCTGATGGCTTTTTGTTCGCCCGTCATCGTCAAAAAAGCTGAATCCGTAGGTTTTGAGATAATAACTTCTTTGGGAGATGAAGGGAAGTTTCTTTACCCCAAGGAGGGATTAATAGCGACAATAATGGAAATACAGGATATCAACAATATACCTACTGCAACGGATGACGAACAGGAATTTATTTTTAATCTAAGAGCTAATCCCGTTCAATTCAAAAAAGATACAAGCAGAAGAGGTGATTTGGAAATATTCTATGACCTAGCTATCCAAAACGTTCTAAAATGATTTATGCCAGATACAGTACAAGAAATATTTTAGCGGTATGTTTTTTAGTTTTCCTTCTGGCTCTCATAGCCTTCTTTGCCAATTCCACTTTCAGTGCGCAGGAGGAGTACTCCATTGGTAGCTACAAGTATTTTGATAATAAGCAGGGTTTAGAGGAACTTGACACGACATCTTATGAGGTTATTCACGCAGAAAATTTGGATTTTGGCTTTACCAAAGAAAATATCTGGTTGGGCTTTGATATCAAAGAGGGCTACTCTGCAGACGAACCCATAAATATTGAGATAGAAAGCCCAACTATAAGAGAGGCTGAACTCTATTATCGGTCTGCGGAAGGCAAGCTCGTCCTTTTCGGCAATAATAGAAACAACCAGTTTATAGACCGAGGCTTGGCTCAATATCCGAATTTTATTTTTCATATATCCCGTGTTTCTGACTACTCTTCTTCATATGTGCTGCGGGTTAATTCGGTAGAGCGGGTTAATTTTGCTGTGAAAGTCTCAGGTAACGACCAGTTCTTGAACAAGTATGTTGACACGCTGGTTTTGATCAGTGTATATGTGGGAATAATGCTCGCCCTTTTTCTTTATAATATGGGCTTGTATTTTTTTGTGAAGGATAGGGTCTATATCTATTACTCCTTTTATATACTTTTCATTGCGTTAGCCCAATTGTCGCTTGTCGGCTATAGTAAGTACTATATTTTCGGTTCTCATCTGAACTTATATGAAATAAGTATTATCGGTTTTTCTGCTTTTTCTGGAGTGTTGGGGGTGCTCTTCGCCAAAAACTTCCTGCAGACTAGGATATTTACACCTTTTTTGGACAAGGTTTTGACAACAATCCTGGTGCTCTATTGTTTTGCCTTTGTTTTTAGATTGCTTTCTTTTGGATCTATCAGTTACGTTCTTACTGACATCGGGGGAATCCTGATTCCAATAACCTTTATATCGGCGGCCTTGATCAGCTACAGGAAGGGTCACAAGTCTGCAGGTTATTTTTTGATTGCCTGGATAGTCTTCCTGCTTGGACTGATCTTTTATGTATTGCAGAATCATGGTTTTATAGAATTGGACACTTTTGCCAATTTCCCGATGTTGGTGGGGAGTGCCTTGGAAGCCGTCCTGCTTTCACTGGCGCTTGCCAATAGAATAAATATCCTGAAGAAGGAAAATGAAAAGGAGGAGAGAGAGAAGTTGGAGGCACTAAGGGAGAACGAACGGCTGATAAAAGAGCAAAATGTTTACCTCGAAAAAATGGTCAATACCCGCACGGAGGAATTGGAATTAACCTTGAAAAACCTTCAGAATACCCAAACACAACTAGTGAACCAAGAAAAAATGGCATCCCTCGGTCAACTTACCGCAGGTATAGCCCATGAGATAAACAATCCCATCAATTTTGTAAGCTCCAATATTTCACCTTTAAAGAGAGATTTGAAGGATATTTTGGAAATAATGGCGGTGTACCGTGAAAAAGGACAGAATGAATTTTCCGCTGAAAGCAAAAAAGAATTGAAAAACTTTGAAGAAGAGCTGGAATTGGACTACCTTATTGAAGAAGTCGAGCAGTTGCTTCACGGCATCGAAGACGGCGCAAAAAGAACGGTAGAAATTGTTAGGGGATTAAGGTTGTTCTCAAGAGTGGACGAGCAAGATGTGAAAAAAGTCAATCTTCATGACGGCTTGGACAGTACTTTGATTTTGCTGAACAGTTCGATGCAGGGGAAGATAAAGGTGATTAAGGAATATGCAGGACTGCCGTTGGTAGAGTGTTTGGCAGGCAAAATCAACCAGGTTTTCATGAATATCATTAACAATGCTATCCATGCATTACTTGAAACTGACATACCGAATCCTGAATTAACGATACGAACTTCCAATCAGGGAGAATTTGTGAAAATTGAAATACAGGATAATGGACCTGGAATGCCAGATCATGTTAAAGAAAAGGTGTTTGAACCCTTCTTTACCACAAAAGAAGTAGGAAAAGGTACTGGCTTGGGTCTTTCAATTGTTTATTCAGTAGTAGAAAACCATAAAGGGAGGTTGGAAATATTCACAAAGTTAGGCGAAGGGACCAATTTTGTAATAATCCTCCCCGTCAACCAAACATCCATTTATAATGAAGGATAAAATAAGAGTACTCTATATAGATGATGAGGATAACAATCTCAGTTCCTTCAAAGCAAGTCTTAGAAAGGATTTTAAAATCTATACCGTAAGCGATCCTTTTGAAGGGTTGAAAATGGCGGAGGAAATGGACTTTCAGGTGGCTATCGCCGATCAAAGAATGCCTGGGATGACGGGGGTAGAGTTTTTTGAAAAACTTAGGGAGTTTAAGCCTGATCCTATTCGGATTTTACTCACAGGGTACTCTGATATTGCAAGTGTAATCGACGCGATCAACAAAGGGGAAGTTTACCGTTTTATTGATAAACCTTGGAACATCGATCAGATCAAAAACGCCATCATCAATGCCGCTGATCTATACGAAACTAGAAAGGAGCTTAAATATAAAGGCGATAAATTAAAGAAGACCAACTCGGAAATGAACCTCTTTATCCGAAGCTTGTCTCACGATCTTAGGGGTCCCTTGATGAGCATATCCGGCGTGTCCAAACTGGCTATGACGGAGATTGACGATGCTTCGGCTAAGGAGTACTTCGAAATGATCGATTCTGCTACCGTAAAGCTGGACGATTTTATCCATAAAATGCTTGACTTCTACCGATCGACAAAAATTGATAACATCGTGATTCCGATTGATTTTAAGAGGGTGGTTGAACAACAATTTACTGCCTATCAGGAAAAATGGGATTTAACGGATATTGAATTGTCAGTCCATGTCGACCAAAAGGAGGATTTTTATTCCGATGACGGAAAAATTAGGGTGATTCTTAATAATCTAATTGGCAACGCCTACAAATTTCAAAAAGAAGACTCTGATCGCAAAATAATAGAGGTCGACATCAGCGTCGAAGGAGATATTGCAATAATTAAAGTCTCTGATAATGGAATAGGGATTGAGGAAAACCACCAAGTTGACGTGTTTAACCTATTTCACCGGGCGACCCAGAGAAATGTGGGGTCAGGTTTAGGATTGTATATGGTTAAGGAATCGGTGGAACAAATCAAAGGTCAAATTAATCTCCAATCGACTGTAGGAGAGGGTACTACAATAGAGATTTCTCTGCCAAATCTCAAAAAATAACAGCAGGACCAGCTCTGGCCCTGCTGTGGGAAGTTCTAAAAAACGAAAGTTACCAAAATCCTGTCTGAGATCATTTGCTCTTCAGGCATGAATGAAGGGGCCTCTCTAGCTTCCGCTGAATCGAACATCGCCACATTGGCCTTCATCATGTATGAGCGGGGAATTGGTTGTTCAGATGTGTATTGAACCTTATGGGGCTTCATGTTTTCTACCTCCATCACCTCCGCTATTTTATTGGCTTTTTGCTGCGCATCTTTTATTGCGCCTTCTAACAATTGGTCTTTATAGGACTTTTCCATTTCTTTCGATACAGAAAAGTTCACATTTACCGTATGGTCTCCACTGGTGTTGACGAGTTCCACTGCTTTAGGCAGTTCTTTTTCTATGTCTTTCACCGTCACTTTGAGGTTTTGGGACGCTACATAACCGCTGTCCCTCGAACTCCCTTTTTCGTAAATCCGGTTGACATTCACGTAGTAATTGTTGGCGGTGAGCTCATAGGTTATCCCGGACTTCTTGAAAGCGTCAATTATCTTCTTAGTGTCTGCATTCAATGATTTTGTCGCTTCGGCTACGGTCATAGCCTTCTTCTGAACGGTGATGTTAACCACTCCTTCATCCGGAACGATCAATATCTCACTCTTACCCTCGACTTCAATAGTGCGTAAGGTACTTTGTCCTTTCACTGTCTGCAGCATTGCTGCACAGGCTAAAATTAATAAAACAGCTTTTTTCATAGTTTTTTAAAATAGTGTTTTTGCGTTGATGCCCCCTGATCCTTTAAAATCTCTAGGCCTCGTAATTGCTTTAACATAAACATGCTGCCCAAGGCAGGATATTGCCAAGACGACAAATGTTAAGCCAGTGTGACAACTTAAAGCTAAATAAAACAATAAGCTGATGCAATGCGTTGTGAACTCGGAGAAATGCGACTAAATTTGCGGAGCAATTTAAGAATAAAACTAAACTAATTTTTGATATGATCAATCCATGGCATGATGTGGAAATAGGGGATGATTCTCCGGAGTTTGTAACTGGTATAATCGAGATTCCAAAAGGAAGTAAGGGTAAATATGAACTGGACAAAAAGACGGGGATGTTGATGTTGGATCGCGTATTGTTTTCCGCAGTCCACTATCCTGCAAATTACGGTTTTATACCGAGAACGTTTTGTGACGACAATGATCCCTTGGATATCCTGATCATCTCCCAAATAGATATTCCTTCGATGACGTTGGTTAAAGCTAAGGTCATCGGTGTGATGAGGATGGTCGATGGAGGAGAAGCGGACGATAAAATCATAGCCGTAGCTGCGGATGACCAATCTGTCAACTATATCAATGATATAGATGAACTTCCGCCTCATTTAATGAAGGAAACCCACCGGTTTTTTGAAGATTACAAGAAGTTGGAGAAAAAGGAGGTAAAAGTGGAAGATTTCTTGGGAAAAGAAGATGCCATGAGGATTATAAGAGATGCTATAGCACTGTATGACCAGACCTACGGTGTGCATCAGAATGAATAGATGATAAAAATAACATTGGATAGGAGGACTTATCCTCCCATCCAATGGTGTTGTTCTTTAGCCCAGCTTAGCCAGACTTTCTTCCAAAGCAGTTATTTTTCCCTGAGCGTCGGCCATTTTCTTTTTCTCCGCAGCTACTACGGCTTCAGGAGCACTGTTTACAAAGCGTTCATTGTTCAGCTTTTTGACCACCGATTCCAGAAAGCCCTTGCTGTAGGCGATTTCTCTTAGAATAATCTCACGCTCCTTTTCCAGATCCAAACGCTCACCTATAGGAATGAAAAACTCGTCTGACTTCACCACAAAACATAAGGCATTGTCCACGTTTGTACCATATTCCACCGTGCTGAGATTGGCCAGTTTTCTGAAAATTGAATCAAATCGGCGATATGTATCTTGATCAGTGGTGTTGATAGTAAGTTCAAAACTTTCCTTGGGAGAAATCCCCTTAGATGCACGGATGTTACGGATTTGAGATACTACTTCAAATACATGTTGTGCCCCAGTGATAATATCTTGATCAAAGGCTAATGGTTTGGGCCATGGAGAGATTATCAAAGCCTCTTTCGGCTCCCGAAACTTTATCTCCTGCCATAACTCTTCAGTAATGAAGGGCATGAACGGATGTAAAAGCTTTAAGACATTCTCCAAAAAGCCAATGGTTTTGTCATACGTTTCTTGGTCGATTGGCTTTTGGTAGGCAGGTTTGATCATCTCCAAGTACCATGAACAGAAGTCATCCCATACCAGCTTGTAAGTGCTCATTAAGGCGTCTGAGATACGAAATTTACTGAAGTGGTCCTCTATCTCCAACAGAGACTGGTTGAACCTACTTTCAAACCATTCGATGGCTGCCTTATTGTCTTCCACTTCTATTGTCGGATCAATTTCCCAACCCTTGATCAGTCTGAAAGCATTCCAGATCTTGTTGGCGAAATTCCTTCCCTGCTCCACGAGTTTTTCATCAAAAGGAAGGTCATTTCCCGCAGGCGAGCTGAAGAGCATTCCTGTCCTTACACCGTCTGCCCCAAAAATTTTTATCAATTCCAATGGATCTGGTGAATTGCCGAGGGATTTCGACATCTTCCTCCCTTGTTTGTCCCTCACAATGCCGGTGAGATACACATTTCTGAAGGGTTTTTCGCCCATGTATTCATATCCTGCAATGATCATTCTCGCCACCCAGAAGAATAGGATTTCAGGGGCAGTCACGAGATCATTGGTAGGGTAATAATACTTTAGATCTTCGTTTTTGTCGCCGGTGTTAAAGAATTCTGGATCAAATACCGATATGGGCCATAGCCATGAAGAAAACCAGGTATCCAATACATCTTCATCTTGCTTCAAATCCGATAGTTGGAAAAAATTAGCTCCCCATTTGTCGTTGGCTGCTACCAGAGCTTCCTCTTTGGTGTTAGCTACAACATACTCTCCATTCGGGAGATAATAAGCTGGAATTTGATGCCCCCACCAAAGCTGCCGCGAAATACACCAATCCCGTACATTTTCCATCCAGCTCCGGTACATGTTTTTGAATTTGGGAGGATATAGCTGGACAACGTCATCCATCACAGCCTTGAGGGCAGGCTGGGTTATATCTTCCATTTTCAGGAACCACTGCAAGGATAGCTTTGGCTCGATGACCGCATCCGTTCTTTCTGAATGGCCTACATTGGAACGGTATTCTTCCTCTTTTAACAGTTGCCCCACTTCGTGCAGCATTTTTGCTATTTTTTTTCTGGCTACGAACCGGTCTTCACCTACCAGAATTACCGCCTTTTCATTAAGGGTGCCATCATCTCCTATAATATCTATTACAGGGAGCTGATGCCGTAGTCCAATTTCATAATCGTTGATATCATGGGCTGGGGTGACCTTCAGGCATCCAGTGCCAAATTCCATATCCACATAATCATCTTCAATAATGGGAATGGCTCGCTCCACTAAAGGAATAACCGCTTTTTTCCCTTTTAAGTGGACGAAACGCGGGTCGTTAGGGTTTATACAAATGGCAGTATCAGCCATAATCGTCTCTGGGCGCGTGGTTGCAATCGTCAAATATTCGTCAGAACCCTCTATTCTATATTTTATATAATATAGCTTGGATTGAACATCCTTGAAAATCACTTCATCATCAGACAAGGCTGTCTTTCCTTGGGGATCCCAGTTCACCATACGGATACCGCGGTAGATCTTGCCCTTGTTGTGAAGATCCACAAAAACGCTGGTCACCGCCCGGCTCATGTCTGCGTCCATGGTAAACCTGGTCCGGTCCCAGTCGCAGGAAGCCCCCAGTTTCTTCAACTGTTCGAGGATAATCCCTCCATACTTTTCCTTCCAATCCCAGGCATGGGATAAAAATGCCTCGCGTGAAAGGGATTTCTTCTCAATTCCTTTTTCCTTCAACATAGCTACGACCTTAGCTTCTGTGGCGATGGAAGCATGGTCAGTTCCCGGTACCCAACACGCATTTTTTCCCTCCATTCTGGCTTTTCTTATCAGTACATCCTGAATGGTGTTGTTTAGCATGTGGCCCATATGGAGCACGCCCGTCACGTTAGGCGGGGGAATGACAATGGTGTAAGCTTCTTTGCTGGGGTCGACTGTCGAATTAAAAAGTTTTTGTTCCAGCCAAAATTTGTACCATTTTGATTCCGCTTCTAATGGATTATATTTCGTAGATAATGACATAATTGCTTTTGAATAATAGAAAACTCAGGTGGCAAAATTAATATAAATATCTGTGAAGCATTTAAAAATGCGGATTATCCCAATATTTTTTTATAAAGCAGTTGATGTTTTATGTTGTGGTTATTAGTTTTAAATTTGCCTAAACTAATTTTTGATAATGGAATACCAAAAAGCTGCCTCACTCAAAAGCTGGGTTCAAGTACCAAATCAGTCTGATTTTACCATTCAAAATCTTCCTTTTGGCATTTTCCGGAACAAAAGACTTACTCCGAGAGTGGGAATAGCCATTGGAGACAAAATTGTAGATTTATCCGCTCTTCAGGAGGCCGGTTTTTTCCAGGACATCAAATTGGAAGATGATATTTTTTTGCAGGATAGCCTCAATCCCTTTATAGCCTTGGGTAAATCAACCACCAGGAAGGTCAGAGATAGAGTTCAACACTTGTTAAATGAAGAAAACTCAGATCTGAAAGACCACCAATCCAGAGGCAAGATCATGGTGGGGCTGAAGGAGGCGGAGATGATGAAGCCGATAAAAATCGGAGACTGTATCGCTTTCACAAGTCCAGCTGAGCAGTTGCTGTTTAAAGATAAAGCGGAATCCCATCTATTGAGCCAACAGTTGGTTCCCTTAGAAAGCCAGAGAAAGGTATCGACCATCGTTCCGACGGGAGTGTCTATCTTCCGCCCCAAAGGACCAGTTAGGACTCCAACTAGCGCTTCGCTAGAGTTTGCTTCCACCCGACAACTGGACTTTGAACTGGAGCTGGCTTATGTTGTAGGCAAATCCAGCAGAATGGGAGAGGGGATTTCTGCCTCCGAAGGTGAAGAGTTTATTTTCGGACTGATCCTGTTTAATGATTGGACCGCCAGAGATATTGAAGTAGAAGGGAAGGCTGCGTCAAGTCCTCTTCTCAGCAAGAATTTCGCCTCGAGTATATCTCCTTGGGTAGTTACGCTGGATGCCCTGGAGCCGTTTCGTATTGCTTCTTCTGGTCATAGTCAAGAGCTGCTTCCCTATTTACTAAACGAAGGGGAAAATGGTTTTGACATCCACCTGGAGGCATCAATTAAATCCGAAAAAGGAGCAGAAAATGCGGTTTGTCATACCAATTATAGATATGCCACTTGGACTGCGCCGCAAATGTTGGCTCAGCAGACAGTGAATGGTTCCAACGTTGAAATTGGAGATCTGCTTGCGACCGGCGCTTTTTCGAATCCTCTAGAAGGCCAATACAGTTCGTTAAGTGAGTTATACAATCACGCTTCCGAGTTTTCGGGCGGTGGCATTGCCGGAGAATTTATTAAAGATGGAGACACTGTAGTTATTAAGGGATTTTGTGAAAAAGAAGGAATGAGGGTAGGTTTCGGAGAGATTGTCACCAAGATCCTACCTACGAAATAGGGGCAATGATGAAAATCCATACCACTAATTATTTCAATACTTTTATAGAGATCGCTGAGGATTGTCCTGTATTATCAGGGGAGACGCCACCTAATAGGGG
>DATGMS010000432.1:0-3252 GCA_035307285.1 Cyclobacteriaceae bacterium | reverse complement strand
TTGGATAGGGACCGGCCCCTAATGTATGCCAAAGGCTGGATCACCAGTTTTTCCAGGGTAATCATTTCCGTTATCTTTTGGAACTCCTTATCCGATTCCTTGTATTGATTCTGGATAAACTTCAGGTTGTCCCAAAGAGGCTCCATATATGGATTCAGTTTGGATTTGATATCCCCGGGAAGAAAGCCGATATCTTTGTTACTGAGGGGAACTATGGGTCTTGCTAAAAATACCTGCTTATACTCCCTTCGTTGTTCCAAAGCTCCCGCCAGAGCAAGCAGCGTCTTCCCTGTCCCCGCCACTCCTTGTATAGAAACCAGCCTTATTTTAGGGTTCATAATGGCGTGCAATGCGAAAGTTTGTTCCGCATTTTTCGGCTTAATATTATAGGCCAAGGTCTTATCTACCCTCTCCAAGCTGTCTGTTTCGTAATTATAAAAGCTCAAAACGGAATTCTTGGAACTTTTGAGTATATAATAAGCGTTGGTTTCCCTCTTTCTATCCTTCAACACCAATCCTGCATCCACCTGTGACAATTCATACAATTTATTGATGGCTTCAGGATCCACTCCATCGATAACTATTTTACCAGTGACCTCCAGATGATCGATGTTCTTTATTTTTCCGGTTTCGTAATCCTCTGCGTTCAGGTTTAGAGATTTGGCTTTAAGCCTGAGATTAATGTCTTTGCTCACCAATATTACCTTCCGTCCCTTTTCAGATTGCTTAAGGCTCAATGCCGCATTGAGTATCTTATGGTCGTTTTTTTCCTCTCCAAAGACTACGTTGGCGTTCAACTGATTCTCAGAATTCATCAAGACCCGAAAATTACCTTTAGTATGACCGTTTAAGGGGGTCCAATGGTGGATCATGTTGTCTTGGGCAAGCTTGTCCAGCAAGCGGATAAATTCGCGTGCCTCAAAGTTCTTAGAGTCGTTGCCCTTTTTAAATTGATCCAGCTCCTCCAACACAGTTATGGGAATAACCACATCATGTTCCGCAAAATTCATGATGGAATTATGGGCAAAAAGGATAACTGAAGTATCCAAAACAAAAATTTTACGTTCGGACTGATCACTTTTTTGACGTGGCATAAGTTTAAGGGCTGATGTCAATAGATAGAAATAAGGTAGAGAATTAACAGCTAGATTAGAACTCTTTCATGTTAAAATAAAGAGATCTTTCCCCCAAAAAACTTTAAACCACTGACTGATAAAGAGATAATTTCCTTGTCCACGAAGGATACCCCTGCCCGATAGAGGTTCGAAATTCAACTTTGTATAGGGCCTTCGGAATCCTTCATGTAAAAAAGTTTAAATCAGTAAAACGTGAAAATCATTTTTTCTCATTTGTAGATTAAACATTTAAAATATATATTTAAGCCATCTTTCTTTAAAAGACAAGGATATAGTTTTTCATGGTCGATGTATTTTAGCTTATAATCCCGATTGTATTTTGAATTACCAAAGAAGTTATCAAATCCTATTTATCCTCTCAGGTCTCTTTCTCTTAATAGGGCTAAGTCTGGCCTTGAGTGGAAACATTAGCCTTTCAGGCCCTTTTATTATCGGTTTCTTCGTAGCCTTGGCAATAGCGTTTCGGGGGTATGCGCACCTCAGAGGATATACCTATGCCACGATGATATTTGCAGCGGTGACTACATCGCTGTTTTATCCGGATTACTTTGTGGAAGTGGGCGACTACCAATTGAGCGGACTGATCACGCCGTTGATTCAGATCATCATGTTTGGAATGGGCACTTCCATGGCAGTTTCAGATTTTGCAGGAGTAATTAAAATGCCAAAGGGCGTTTTTATTGGCTCCTTCTGCCAGTATACCATCATGCCGTTGCTTGGTTTCACTTTGGCCGGCCTTAGTAACCTGCCTTCTGAGATAGCGGCCGGGATTATTTTGATCGGTTGCGTGCCGGGTGGTATGGCATCTAACGTTATGGCGTACCTTGCCAAGGCCAACCTGGCCCTGTCCATTACCTTAACGGCATTTTCCACTTTGCTTTCTCCCTTTCTGACACCCTTTCTGATGAAGATGTTGGCGGGTGAAATGATCGAAATTGATGTCTTGAAAATGATGTGGGACATAGGAAAAATGGTAATTATCCCTATAGGTGCGGGACTGCTTTTTAATAAATTTGTCAGCGGGAGGGCGAAATGGCTAGATGACATTATGCCCCTGATATCCATGATAGGCATAGCAGTAATCATCGTTATCATCACTGCTGCCGGAAGAGACAGCCTACTGGATATCGGCGGCTTGCTGATTGTACTTGTATTGGTACATAATATCTGTGGCTATACGCTGGGATACTGGGTGGGCAGGCTGTTCCGCATGAAGGAAAAGGACTGCCGCACATTGGCCATTGAAGTCGGTATGCAGAACGGAGGCCTTGCATCTGGGCTCGCAAAGGAAATGGGTAGAATCGCCACAGTCGGTCTCGCGCCCGCGGTATTTGGCCCGTTGATGAACATTACTGGCTCCATATTGGCGTCATACTGGCATAAAAGACCACCGAAAGTGACTGGGCCCGAAGAAGAAGAACTAGATACAAGAATAGATAAAAAGCAAAAAACATTTAGACCGTAGCGTCCTTGGCAGGCAGGTGCCACCCCGAGGGCAGGCAACCCTGTTGTTGCACTCCAGCAACTACAGGAGATGGCCACAGAACACACAGAAAGCAGTTGTTTCCTACAAAAGGTCTCTGTTGGTGTTTATCGCAACGACGGGTGATTTTGATCTGCCATTCCGTTTTTTTCTAGCGCTATAACAGCATGTTCAAAGTATTGAACAACCAAGGAAAAGGGGCCTGTAGAATCAGTACATCTCATTATAAAGGCAGGGTGATCCTTACCGTAAGCAGCATATCTTGGGGCATGTTTTTAATCTTCTCTTAAAACCGGGTTCCCGTTGTCACCTATCCATTCAACTGAACTAGATTAGCCACCGTTCTTTCCCTTTCTAAAGCAAATTTCGGCACCAATTCACAAAGTCTAAATTCTAATTTCTAATTTTCCTACCCACAAAAGGCCCGCATGTCGGATGATCTGAGGGAGATCCCGGACAATTTCCGGGTTGCGCCCCTCTAGGTATAATAATTGTTTCTGTAAGCTTTTTATCATCCGAGAAATTCACTTTAACTATGAAAAACGTGTATCAGGGTAAGTATGTAATTGTATCTGGTGCGAGTTTACGCCTGGGAAAAGCTATTGCAGAAAATCTTGCTTCAAAAGGCCTCAA
>DATGMS010000431.1:0-2816 GCA_035307285.1 Cyclobacteriaceae bacterium | reverse complement strand
TACAAGCTGTTTCAACATACCTATCCTAATTTGGAAAATATCATTCCCCAATACCACATAGCTTCTTACTTGGGAGTAAGTCCTACCCAACTCAGCAGAATTAGAGCGAAGAATTAAAATCTTTACCTATGTAAATGGATGGCCTTTTCATTCTTTGGAGATTTGTCTTCAAATAATCCATTCTCGAGCTATGAAAAAGGTCATTCTATTATCAGCAACATTCCTCTTCGCCCACTTTTGCTTCTCGCAACAAAAAACCATTCTCTTTGTCCTGAGTGCGGCAGATACACTTGAACTCAACGATGGAAAGAAAATGCGCCAGACAGGAGTTTTTCTAAATGAATTTTACCAAGCCTACAAAGCCGTTACCGATGCGGGCTTCTTGGTCGACTTTTCAACTCCTAACGGGGTCGCTTCGACCATTGATAACGAGAGCAAACATGACAGCTATTGGAAAAACGAATTGGAAAGTAAAAAGGAAGCTTTACACTTTATCGAAGACAATCAGCAGTTTAAAAATCCCATACCGCTTGAGGCCGCCATTGAAAAAAAGAACCGTTATGCGGGATTGATCATCCCGGGAGGACAAGGTTTGATGGTAGATTTAGCTTATGATGAAAATATCCCGATTTTGCTACGACACTTTGCCGATGAACAAAAACCCACAGGCCTGATCTGCCATGCCCCAAGCCTCCTTTTAACGCTTAGGAAAGACAACAACCCCTACCTGGGCTACAAAGTCAACGCGGTCTCCCCTTTTGAGGAATTTGTCATTGAAAATTTTATTATGAAAGGTAAACCTGAAAACAGAAAGATAGCGAAGAAACTAAAAAAAACAGGGTTTAAGTATAAGAGCGGACCACCCAAAGCAAATTTTGCAGTTAGGGACAGAAATTTGGTTACCAGCCAGAATCCCTATTCTGGAGATGCATTCAATTCGCTGTTTTTAGAAGCGCTAACAGAATACCAGAAAAAGTACGGGGCGAACCTGGAATAACAGTCCATAGCTACAATGCCGCCAAACACGTTATCATTTGTCTATTGGAGCGTACAGCAGTTACCCATTTCGTGCCACTCAATGTTATCACAAACACTCTTACCGCAGGAAACGATCGTAATTGCACGCTTTATTGGCGGCAACAATTTTCGGCAGCCCCCCTAGTCCATGCGACAGCTTAACTGCCGGTTTACCTACAATTAGGCTTCCCATCGATTAACCACTTCGCCTACTCCTCAAAACCCACATATACATATCCATCCTCAATCTTGATGGGATAGGTAGCAATGTCGCTGGTATCTCCATTCAAGTTCTTGCCGGTCTTGAGGGAAAAGGTCTTCTTGTGAAAGGGGCAGGCGACTTTAGGTTCTTCCCCTTCCGAACCGATCATTCCCCGGGAAAGGATCATCTGCATTTTGTGGGGACACAAGTTTTGACAGGCATACCATTCCCCCCTTCTGGTAAAATTAAAGATGGCGATCTGCAGGTCTTTGTATTTGATACAGGCGCCGCCATTCTCCGGAAAGGCTCCTACGGATGCTGCCCTGTACCATTTGGACACCTTAGTTGTGTCGGCTTTTTTATATTTTTCAAATTCAGTGATCATCTATATAAGTCTTAAAGTGAAATAAGCTACATCTTTATCTATGCCATGAAAACCAACAATTGCGACTCAATGTCCTTTCGGCAAAAGAATCGGGTGCTCTTAAAAACCTCAGAATCGCAATTCTCAATTTCATAAAGCCCTTTACAGTTCTATTCCGATTCCTAAGGCGTAATTCTTTTATCAAGCCCATCCTGCTGGGATCTTTTGCCCCCTCATTTCCTGAAACTGAACTGTGGGATCTTCTTCCTCCACATTGACAAAATGCTTGAATTTAGCCCTCAGCTCGGGGTTGTTGACCACCTCTTTCCATTCACAGGCGTAGGTTTCGACCATAAACTCCATTTCTCGTTCAAGCTCTGCGCCGAGTCCCAGACAGTCGTTGACCACCACATCCCGCAGATAATCCATACCGCCTTCCAACTTGTTTAACCAAGTGGCAGTACGGTGGAGCGGTTCAGCAGTCTTGATATAGAACATCAGGAAACGGTCAATATATCGGATACAGGTCTCGCTGTCCACATCATTGATCAGGAGTTTGGCATGCTGGGGTTTTGAGCCTCCGTTTCCGCAGACATACAGGTTCCAGCCCTTTTCGGTAGCAATAATCCCAAAATCCTTGCTTTGTGCTTCAGCGCATTCGCGGATGCAGCCTGATACAGCCCCCTTTAATTTATGGGGCGATCTCAGTCCCCTATACCTTTCCTCAACACGGATAGCGAAAGAAACTGCATCCTGCACCCCGTAACGGCACCAGGTAGAACCCACGCAACTTTTCACGGTACGCAAGGATTTACCATAGGCGTGTCCACTTTCAAATCCCGCCTTGATCAACTCTTCCCAGATATCCGGCAATTGGTCTACTCGCGCCCCAAAAAGATCGATCCTTTGGCCTCCGGTGACTTTGGTGTAAAGGCCATAATCTTTCGCCACCTGTCCAATGACGATCAATTTCTCCGGAGTGATTTCTCCTCCCGGAATTCTTGGCACCACTGAATACGTCCCCCCCTTTTGGATATTGGCAAGAAACCGGTCATTGGTATCCTGAATGGTGTCTTGTCTGACGACAAGCTCGTTCCAGGTACTGGCCAATATTGATGCAACCAGAGGTTTGCACACTTCACAGCCGTCCCCCCTCCCGACTTCGTCAAGTAGAGAATCATAGGTTTTGATTTGTTTCACCTTTACCAGATCCAATAACTCCTGTCTTGAATA
>DATGMS010000430.1:0-3753 GCA_035307285.1 Cyclobacteriaceae bacterium | reverse complement strand
TCTGGACACTTTGCGGCCACAATGGTAAGGAATTTGATTTCCCCTACTTATGTCGCAGAATGCTTGTCAATAGGATCCCGTTGCCTGAAGTGTTGCAATTGGCTGGAAGGAAGCCCTGGGAAATCCGGCACTTAGACACCTTGGAACTTTGGAAGTTCGGTGATTATAAACATTATACGAGATTGGAGTTGTTGGCTACTCTGTTTGACATTCCAAGTTCTAAGGGAGACATAGACGGAAGCCAGGTCAATGAGGCATATTATATAAAGAACGATCTGGAGAACATCAGGAAGTACTGTCTTCGAGATGTGGAAGTAACGGCCAGGTTGTATTTGTGTTTTCAGGGTTTGCCTTCGGACCTGGAGATAGAAGTTATGGATTTGGATCAGGAATAGCTGACCAGAACCGAGGGAGAAAAGACGAGATGCATAAAGAAGAAACCCCAATGTTGAGATGTATGGGGTAATTTTGTTAATTTTATTGCTTAATAATAATTTTTATGGGAAGAAGACCTGAAAAAGATAGGAAAGATAGACGTAAGGAGGGTAAGCCAATGGATGCCGCCAAGTTGGCGCAAAAGGTCCTCAACTTTTTGGATAATCATTATGGAGAAGCCTACACGGAAAAAAAGCTGATTAAGAAACTGGAGTTAAGAGATACTTTCTCCAAAGAAAATATTGTCCCGGTTTTAAAACAATTGGAGACAGCGGGTTCCTTGGCCAAGAATTCACGGAATGAATATTACTCTAGCCGAGAACCTGAATATGTGACAGGATACGTGGATTATGTCAATTCGCGGTTTGCCTTTGTTATCCCCGAAAACCAACATAAGTCCGAGGAAGATATTATGGTGAAGGAGGCGGATTTGAAAAACGCGTTGGACGGGGATAAGGTGAAGATAATGGTTTTCCCAATGAAAGGGAAATCTTCAAGGCAAGAAGGCCGTGTAGTGGAAATTGTGGAGAGGGCACGTGACGAATTTGTTGGAAGAGTGGAGATTTCGCCGAGGTTTGCTTTTGTAGTACCGGATTTCAAGAAGATGCACCATGATATATTTATCAAGAAAGGGGATCTGATGGACGTCCAGCATAACCAAAAAGTAGTGGTTCAAATTACCGAGTGGCGGGATGAGGACAAAAATCCTACTGGAAAAGTAATCAAGGTTTTGGGCACGGCGGGAGAGCACGAAGTAGAAATACATTCCATCATGGCGGAATTTGGGTTGCCCTTCGAATATCCTGAAGAGGTGGAAAAAGAAGCCGAAGCTATTTCTGACCGGATTACTGCTGAAGATATTAAACAAAGGAAAGATTTCCGAGATATCCCAACTTTTACCATAGATCCAGCCGATGCCAAGGATTTTGATGATGCAATCTCCTACCAGAAGCTTCCCAACGGAAATTTGGAGGTGGGTGTGCACATTGCAGATGTTACCCATTACGTAAAAATGCAAACCCTCCTGGAAAAGGAGGCATTTGACAGAGCTACTTCAGTATATCTGGTGGATAGAACGATCCCGATGCTTCCGGAGAGGTTGAGCAATGGGTTGTGTTCCCTTCGTCCGAACGAGGATAAGCTAACGTTTTCCTGTGTCTTTGAGATGGACGAAACCGGTGACGTGCTAAAGCATTGGATCGGTAGGACAGTAATCCATTCTGACAGAAGATTTTCCTATGAAGAAGCCCAAGAAAATATAGACAAGCAAGAAGGCGATTTCTATCAGGAGCTGACTTTGCTCAATGGATTAGCCAAGAAACTCAGAGAAAGGAGATTCAAGAAGGGAGCGGTAAATTTCGAAACTGTTGAAGTTAAATTTAAATTGGATGAAAAAGGAGTCCCACTCGGCTTGGTAATTAAAGAGAGAAAGGATATCCATAAGTTGATCGAGGAGTTTATGCTTCTAGCAAACCGCACGGTGGCAGAGTTTATTTTTCACAAGAATAAAGGGAAGGATACCTTCGTTTACAGGATCCACGATCACCCCGATTTGGACAGATTGACAACATTTGCCAACTTTGCCAAAAAATTCGGACATGAGATTGCTATAGACGAGGAAACAAATGTTTCCTTTGCGCTCAATAAACTGATGGATGAGATTCAGGGCAAACCCGAGCAGAACGTGCTGGAACAGCTGGCCATCAGAAGCATGGCCAAGGCCAAATATACGACTGTGCCAAAGGGGCATTTTGGGTTGGCATTTAAGCATTATACGCATTTCACATCGCCTATCCGGAGATATCCGGATATGATGGTGCACAGGCTTTTGCAGCATTATTTGGACGGGGGGAAATCCCCTGATAGCGAGGCTTGGGAGGAAAAATCTCTTCATTCATCGGAACGGGAAAAAAGAGCCGCTGATGCAGAAAGGGCATCCATTAAGTACAAGCAGGTGGAATATATGATGCTGGCAGAGGACAAGGATTATGACGGCATCGTCACAGGTGTTACCGAGTGGGGTGTCTTCGTTGAAATCACAGAAACCAAATGTGAAGGGATGGTGCGTCTTCAGGATATTAAGGATGATTATTATGAATTTGATGACAAAAACATGCGGTTAATAGGTTCAAGAAACAAAAAAATGATCACCCTTGGTGACAAGGTCGCCGTAAAAGTGGTAAACACGGATATAAACAGAAGAACCATTGACCTGGAATTTGTAAATAGATGATTGAAGCCTATCGTTCCCGAATCCTAGAACTGCAAACTGCCCTGGAGAGCCATATCCAAAGCCTAAACTTCGGAGAAGCCCCAAACGAACTTTACGAGCCCATTTCTTATCTTATGAATTTGGGCGGAAAGAGAATCCGTCCCTTGTTGACGCTAATGGCTTATAGTCTGTACCAAGAAGATTACAAGGCAATACTGTCTCCAGCTCTGGCTGTAGAGATTTTCCATAACTTTACTTTAATGCATGACGATATCATGGACGATGCCCCCTTGAGAAGGGGTGAGGCCACGGTCCATGAGAAGTGGAATGCTAATACCGCTATACTCTCTGGGGATGTTATGATGGTCCGTGCTTATGATATGTTATTGAAAGTCCCTTCTGAGAAGCTTGCCATTTGCATGAAACATTTTAACCGAACAGCTGCGGAAGTCTGTGAGGGACAGCAGTTCGACATGATTTATGAAGCTGTAGAAGAGGTCTCCGAAGATGAATATTTGGAGATGATCCGTCTCAAGACCGCTGTCTTGCTGGGGTTTTCCCTGCAGTACGGTGCTATATTAGCTGGTGCCAATTCAGACGACGTACAGCGTCTTTATGACTTTGGGGTTAATGTGGGCATAGGATTCCAATTGAAGGACGATTTATTGGATGTGTATGCGGACAAATCCAAATTTGGGAAACAGGTTGGCGGCGACATTATTTCCAATAAAAAAACCTATCTACTCATCAAGGCAAAGGAACTGGCCAAGGGAAAGGAGGCTGAAGAGCTACAGTATTGGGGAGATGCCAAGGATTTTGAGAAGGATGAAAAAGTGAAGGCAGTGACATTTCTTTATGATTCGTTAGGAATAAAGAAGTTAACTGAAGCTAAAATTGAAGCTTATTTTGAGAGAGGTTTCGAGCAGCTTAGGCATTTGACTCCTATACACCAAGAAGCCCTAAAGGGGCTGACATTTTTAGCCCAAGACCTGATCAGCAGGGAAAATTAATGCTAACCTAGCCTGTTTAATATCCATGGAGATCTCTATCACGGTACTTCTTATCGCGATTACCTGTTTTAGTTCTTACTACGCCTGGAAGAATCC
>DATGMS010000429.1:0-2653 GCA_035307285.1 Cyclobacteriaceae bacterium | reverse complement strand
GATCTCTTGCAGGGGAAAATTGCCGGCGTAAACATCACCTCAACCAGTGGCGAGCCTGGTGCCACCCAAAATGTAATTATCAGAGGTATCGGGAGCTTGCGTTCAGGAACACAGCCGCTTTACGTGCTCGACGGATTCTTGCTGGACAATTCTGACACTGGCATTGCTTCCAATCCCCTGAACTTTCTCAATCCCAACGATATAGAAAGTATCGATGTGCTAAAGGATGCCAGTGCTACTGCCCTTTATGGCTCGAGGGCGTCAAACGGTGTGGTGGTGATCACGACTAAAAAAGGGCAAAAGGGAGCTACCCAGATGAATTTATCCGCCTCCACGGCTTGGTCCTCCCTGGCCAATAAGATCGATGTGTTCGGTGCAGATGAGTTTCGTAGGCAAGTGGTCGCTGCGGGCGGGGCATTGGAAGATTTTGGTGGAAATACCGTATGGCAGGACGAACTGACCCAAACCGGTATTTCCCAGGATTACAGTTTATCTATAAGTGGAGCCAATGCGGAAAATTTTTCCTATTTCGCTTCCGTAGGCTATCAGGATCAAGAGGGTATTTTGAAGAATAGTGCGTTGAAACGTTATTCCGGTAAATTGAACATGAACCAGAAAGCTTTCAATGGGCGGCTGATCGTTGACTACAACCTGACGGCTTCTCAAACCCAAAATCTGCGACCAAGTATTGGATCTACCATCAGTGACATGCTTAGCTTAAACCCGACCATTCCAGCATATACAGACGGTGAGCCTACTTTGTTAAACACGAACGCCTTGAATCCTCTTAAACGGTATGAACTATACAGTGACAATGCCGCAAATAACCGGATTTTGGGTACTATTTCACCTTCATTTGAAATAATCGACGGCCTGACCTACAAGCTGAACCTAGGCGTGGATTATTCCACTACAAACAGGTTTCAGCAGTACAAACCCTACACGGGAGTGATCAATGAGTCAAATGTCTCTGACGGAGCATTGGACGAAGCCGTCAGTTCCAACACCAACCGGCTGGTGGAGAATACGCTGACCTACAACTGGAATAGCTATGTCCACAACCTATCGGTATTGGCGGGACATTCCTATCAGACCTTTCTGGATGAGTACCGAATCACTACTGCCAGGGGCTTTGCGGACAATAATATTGAACCTAGATATCAGGACCATAACAGTACCAGCGAATATCCTACGACAGTAAATTCATCGGCAGTAAGAAATGAGTTACAATCCTTCTTCGGGAGATTCAACTATACCTATGCGGACAAGTATTTGTTTACCGCCACTTTCCGTGCGGATGGATCCTCTAAGTTTGGAGAAAACAACAAATATGGTTACTTCCCTTCTTTAGCCCTAGGTTGGAATGTAAGCAAGGAAGATTTTATGGCCAACTCCGTCTTTGATAACCTTAAAGTCCGTGGAAGCTGGGGAAGAACCGGAAATCAGGAAATTCCTTCCAAAATCACCAAAGCCAGCTATGCTGAAGATAGGCTCTCCCAGGGATCAGGCAGTCTCAATACCTATCCAATTGATTACGATGGCAGTTCATTGGATGGTTACCCCTATGGAATTGTTTTTACACGCTTGGCAAATCCTAACCTGCAGTGGGAGGTATCAACCCAAATTGACTTGGGGATTGATTTTGCATTCCTAGATTACCGGTTGACCGGTACCTTGGATTATTTCAACAAGGTATCTTCCAACATTCTGCTGGAAGTAGTTCCCGCGGATCCTGTTCAGCCTACCTCCACCTACTGGGACAATATCGACGATATGAAAATCCACAACAGCGGTATCGAAGTAGCTTTGGATTATGCCAGCCATGAGCAGCGCGCCTTCTCTTACAACATCGGGGGTAACGTCACTTTTATTCAGAACGAAGTAAAAGATTCACCCTACTCAGTTTTGACCACGGGAGCGGCTCAAGGTGCCGGCCAGTCAGGCGCAACGATCAATGGATACATCAATAATCAGCCTATTGGTGCATTCTACATGCTGCAGTTTGATGGGATTACGGAAGATGGAGTGAACAGGTTTGTAGATATTAATGGTGATGGCGAAGTCCTGGACAACGACCGGACTGTGGTGGGAAGTGCAATCCCTAAGTTTATTTACGGCTTTCACACGAACTTTAAATACAAAGGCTTCGACTTAAGTTTGAACTTTAATGGTGCATCTGGCAACAAGATTTACAACCATACAACGATGTCCTTGTTCACCAAAGCTCAATTGTCAAGATCAAATAATACCACAGACTTTGCAGCAGAATACCCTGGAGAGTCGTTCAACAATTCCAATACAGTTTCAACCAGATTCTTGGAAGATGGCTCCTTTTTCAGGTTGAACAATGCCACGCTGGGGTACAATCTGAATACTGAGGCGATGGGATTGTCCAATGCGTTTCAAAATATCCGACTTTCTGTCACAGGCCAAAACCTGTTTGTGATCACCGATTATTCTGGTTTTGACCCGGAGGTGAATACCGGATCCACAGCAGGCGGAATCCAGACCTTCGGTATCGACCGCTTCACCTATCCACGGGCGAGAACCTTCTCCGTTAACCTGAATTTAACTTTCTAAAAAGTAGATGATTATTAAATCATAGAGAAAATTATAATCAAATGAAAAATATCAGATTTCACAAAATACTTCC
>DATGMS010000428.1:0-5959 GCA_035307285.1 Cyclobacteriaceae bacterium | reverse complement strand
GTTAAGTGGATTAATAGGTATTTTTTTATTGCAATTGTGTTTTCTATTGCCACTTTATGCCCTGGATGATCCCCTTTCTAATGCTGTAGTAAACATGGATATATCGGTCTCCGGAACGGTAGTGGATGCCTCTGATGGTATCCCCCTCCCCGGTGTCTCCGTTATGGTGAAAGGAACAGCGATTGGGGTTGCTACAGATGCCGACGGACGGTTTGACCTAGAAGTACCGTCAGCAGAAAGCGTTTTGGTTTTTTCCTATCTCGGCTATACCAGTCAAGAAATAGTTGTGGGAAATAGAACCTCCATCGATATTTCTCTCGAGCAAAACCTGAGTGACCTTGGAGAAGTAGTGGTGGTAGGTTACGGTACGCAGAGACGGGGAACCGTCACCGGCGCCATCGGGGAAGTCAAAGCAGAGGATTTATTGAGGACTCCCTCTGTGACCACTTCGGAGGCATTGGTCGGCAGGATCCAGGGAATTACTGCCAGACAGGGCGATGCCCGTCCGGGTTCTAGTGCTTCTATTCAAATCCGAAACATGGGCCAACCGCTTTTTGTCATTGACGGTGTCCCTTCAGACGCGGGTCAATTTAACAACCTCGGCCAAAGTGATATAGAAAGCATTACGATTCTTAAAGATGCCTCGGCCGCAATTTATGGTATGCGGGCCGCCAATGGAGTGGTGTTGGTCACCACGAAGAGAGGGAAAACCAACCAAAAGCCCGAAATTAATTTGTCCGGATATTACGGGCTACAGAATTTCACCCGTTATCCCCAGCCCGCCAACGCCTACCAATTTGTAAGGGCGCAGGCTGAGTCAGACCAGAACTTAGGTATTCCCACGAGTTGGACACCCGATGAGTTGGGTAAATGGCAGCAAGGTACAGAAAAAGGCTATCAGAGCTTTGATTATTACGACTTTATCATGAAACCCAATGTTCCCCAATATTCGCTTAGCGGAAGTGCTTCGGGAGGGACAGAGAGCACCAAGTATTATTTTTCCTTAAGCCATGTCAACCAAGATGCCATGCTTGAAGATTACCTTTTCCAAAGGACGAACTTCCAATCCAACATTGATATGACTTTGGCTAAAGGTCTTACCATCGGAACCCAGTTAAGCGGACGGCTGGAAGTCAGGGAACAGGTGGGAGTGCCAGGCTTGGATGATTATTTCAACCCATTCCTCAGTATATTCACCATGTGGCCTACCGAGCGGCCCTATGCCAATGACAATCCCAATTATATAAATGGGGATGTGCACAATATCAACGTCAATCCAGCCACCTACACCAAAGAAGTAACAGGTTATGTGGACGAAATTTGGAGGGCGATCAAAGGGAATTTTTATGCTGGGTATGACTTTGACAATGGCCTTTCCTTTAAGGGTACTTATTCTTATAATTTCACCAATTTTGATTTTGATGGGTTTGAGTACACTTATGATGCCTACATCTACAACGAAGATACAGATACCTATGAAACCCGCCCCGAATATGGCAATCAAAACCCATGGAGGGAAAGAAGGAAAAGAAATACAATAGACAGGGTAGGTCAGTTCCAAATCAATTACGAAAAGCGATTTGGCACCCATAACCTGTCGGCAATAGCGGGTTATGAGCGTTGGGACACCCAAAACCATTACATGGTGGTCCATACGGTTCCCCCAAACAATTATATTCCGATCATGTCCTTTGCCGATCAGGATCTTCTTATTGATGAGATTTATCAGGAAGCGAGGGAAGGTTATCTGGCCAAAATCAACTATGACTATAAGGAAAAGTACATGATTGAATTGCTTGGCCGGTACGATGGGTCTTTTCTATTTGCTCCGGGCAAAAGATTCGGGTTCTTCCCCGGCGTATCTTTAGGCTGGAAATTGACCGATGAGCCATTTATGGAAGGCATAAAGGGCGGCACAATAAGCGATCTGAAGTTTAGGGCTTCCTACGGACAAACCGGTAACGACAGATTAATAGGCAATAACAATTTCATCGTGGATCCCTTCAGTTATTATGCGGGATATGACTTCAGGTCTACTGCTAATGGCAGCTCGATATTAGATGGAACCTTTGTGCCGGGTGTGGATCCGAGGGGACTGCCGATTACCAACCTTTCCTGGATTACCAACACCAACTTTAATGTGGGACTGGATGCCTACTTGTTTGACAACAAACTGTTTGTCCAAGGCGACATATTTGAAAGAAGACGTACGGGTCTTCCGGCAGGCCGATATGATGTGCTGCTTCCAAGGGAAGTGGGCTACAACCTACCTTCAGAAAATCTGGAAACGGATGCCCACCGAGGGGTGGAAGGAATTGTCACTTACACCGGGAAAGCAGGCAATGTGGATTTTAGCCTATCAGCCAACGGGACCATCTCTAGACTTAAAATTATAGAAAGGTATAAGCCCCGGTTTGGCAACTCCTGGCATGAGTACAGGGACGACCAAGAAGGCAGGTGGGCCAACATCAATTGGGGATATGAAGTCATAGGTAGATTCCAAAGCATGGAGGATATCGAAAGTTATCCTGTCAATATTGACGGACAGGGCAACCGAACCATGCTTCCTGGGGATTTTATTTATAATGATGCCAATGGCGATGGATTAATCAATTCATTGGATGAAAGACCCATAGGGTATGCAGTGGGGGCCAATCCCTACATGAGCTTTGGCTTGAATGGCTCTGCCCAATACAAAGGGTTTAGCTTGTTCTTTAATCTTGCAGGAGCATCTATGCAGTCTTTTGTAAGGGATTGGGAATTGAGGTATCCCTTCCAGAACAACGGTACTTCGCCGGATTATATGTTCGAAGACAGGTGGCACCGTGAAGATCCCTTCAATGCCGATAGCCCTTGGGTATCAGGAACTTACCCTGCTGTTAGAAGAGCAAACCACATCAACTATTCAAGACACAGCACCTTTTGGCTTACCAACGTGAAATACCTGAGACTAAGGAACCTCGAGGTCGGGTACCAAATTCCAACTTCTATCCTTTCCAGAATCGGGGTTAATTCTTTGCGTGTGTATGCGAGCGGTACCAATTTGTTTTCCTTTGACAACGTGAAAGACCTGGGAATTGATCCTGAGATCACTTCTGCCAATGGGTTGGTGTACCCCCAGCAGCGTTTGTTCAATTTCGGATTTAATCTATCCCTTTAAGAATATAGACATGAAAAGAAGATATTTTATTTTACTTATAGCAATTGCCTGTAACTTTCCGCTGACCTCTTGTGAGACGGACTGGCTGGAACGGGAGCCACCCAGTATTCTCTTGGATGAACAGGTGTGGAATGATGCCAATTTGATTACCGGAGTCTTGTCCAATTTTTATGATCGGATTCCAGCACATACTTCCCTGACAACAGGATGGACGGAATTTGCCGCTTATGATGAGGCCATGTGGTCCGGCCAATCAAACCAAGAAGGACTTAACAATATTGTATCCTATCCCTTTGATAGGTGGGGCCTGTGGAATTTCGAGTTGATCAGGGATATCAATTTATCCATAAAAAAGCTTCAGGAAATTTCAGCACTTGAGGAAAGCCGAAAAACCCAATTCATCAGCGAGTTAAGGTTTATTCGGGCTCAGATTTATTTTGAGCATGTCAAACGAATGGGCGGAGTTCCGATCATTACAGAAGAATTGATTTACGACTTTTCCGGTGATCCCTCAGGCCTGCAGTTTCCGAGAAACAAGGAGGAAGAGGTGTATGATTTCATCGCCACTGAGCTGGACGCTATTATCCCAAGCATCGGCAACGAGGGCAGTAAAACCAGGGCCAACCGGTTTACGGCTCTTGCTCTGAAAAGCCGCGCCATGTTGTACGCTGCTTCGTTGGCCAAATATAATAACCAGATGGGAGCACCAATAAGCCTTCCAGGCGGAGAGGTGGGAATACCTGCCGCAAGGGCTGAGGGGTATTACAACCAGTCACTGGATGCTTCTCTTGAAATCATCAACGAGGGGGGCTATGCCCTTTATCAGGAAAACCCCGACTTGGGTGAGAATTTTTATGAAGCTCTCGTCAGTAAGAACAACAACAGCGAGGTGATCTGGGCCCAGGATTTTCTGTCTTCTGCGGATAAGAGGCACGGTTTCACTTACGAGAATATTGCCCGGTCGGTAAGAGAAGATAATTTGGGTTCATCCGCGATTGCGCCCTCTCTAAACCTGGTGGAGGATTTTGAGTATCTAGACGGAAGTTCGGGAGAGCTTAGGATCAGGAATGCCGATAATACGGATTATGTGTACTACGATGAGGTGGAAGATATTTTCGCGGATAAGGATGCCCGTTTATATGGCACGGTAGTTTATCCCGGAGCAAATTTCAAGGGTCAGGAGATCTTCATGCAGGCCGGGGTAATGGTGTGGAATGGAAGTTCTTACAATGTCGTTGAATCCAACGGTTTGGCTACTGTGCATGGGGACGGGGGTGTTCTAACTGCAGCAGCCGGGCCCCATCGTTCGATTCAGGAAGTGTCCAATACCGGGTTTTATCTTAGAAAATATGTCGATAATGGCCCTCAGACCAGTACGAGGGGTATCAGGAGTGAGGTATGGTGGGTACGGTTTAGGCTCGGAGAGGTCTATTTGAATGCCGCCGAGGCTGCCTTTGAGCTAGGACGGACAGCGGAAGCTCTTCAGCTGGTGAATGTGGTACGGGAACGAGCTGGATTTGGCCCTAATAGCTTGACGGAGCTCACCATCCAAAAAATCAGAAACGAAAGGCGGGTGGAGCTGGCATTTGAAGACCACCTGGTATGGGATTACAAAAGATGGAGAATCGCCCATACACAATGGTCGGGTAACAACAACAATCCAAATAGCGTGGTTTACAGCCTGTATCCCTACCGGATCGTAAGGCCGGGGGACAGCCGTGACGGGAAATATGTCTTTGTGAAGGCTGTCGCTCCTAGATTCAGAGCACCGAGATTTTTCCAGCTTGGTAATTATTATTCCCTTATTGGCCAGGATCTTATTGATGCCAACCCCAAATTAGTAAGAAACCCATTCCATTAAAAAAATCATTATGAAGAATTCAATATTAAAGATAACTGTATTCCTCGCCTTCGTTTATATAGCTACAGGTTGTGATTATGACAATTTTGACCCTCCAAAATCCTTGTTAGAAGGGAGGGTGGTTTATCAAGGGGAACCTTTAGGGCTTCGAAGTGAGGGGGTACAGTTAGAGTTGTGGCAGCCGGGATATGAGCTGTTCCAGAAGATTCCTTTGCATGTGGACCAGGACGGTACATTTTCTGCCGCTTTATTTGATGGCGATTATAAACTGACGCTTATACGGGGAAACGGCCCCTGGTTGGATGTGACGGATTCGATCGACGTACAGGTTAGGGGAGGCGAAACCCTTGATGTGGAAGTGGACCCTTATTACACCTTGACCACTCCTCAATTCACCCGGAACGGAGGAAGCCTAACGGCAAATTTTGAGGTAAATAGTGTAAATCCTGTAAGGGATGTGGAGATGGTAGCCGTCTATGTCGGAAGGACTGCCATCCTCGATGTGGTGAGGAATGAGGGAAATCAAGAAGTACCGGCCGGGGACTTGGATTTGTCCTCGCCGGTGAGCATCAATATAGATCTACCCGGATCCCTGTCCGGTAGGGACGTTTATGTACGAGTGGGAGTGAAAACCGCTGGTATACAAGAACTGGTATATTCCCAAGTGCAACATTTGCAATAAAACAACACCTCCAGGGTGAAAGCAAATTCACCCTGGAGGTGATATTACTTTTTTAACTCTTCCTACTATTCCGTCTTCCAGCATGACCTTTATGCCGTGGTGATGATTGGGAGAACTGGTAAGGATTTTTTTGACAAAACCGTGCGTAAGTTCACCGCTTCTTTGGTGGTGTTTTTGTACTACTTCTACCTCTGATCCTATTTGGATGTTTTTTCTTTGTGTGCCGTCCATTGTTTTCTTCTTCTGTAGATTTTAA
>DATGMS010000427.1:0-9973 GCA_035307285.1 Cyclobacteriaceae bacterium | reverse complement strand
GCCTTGGCCATGCGCAATCCAAAAAACCTTTAGCAATAAAAGAAGAGTTTAGTTATTAAACAACAGTTCTGATGAGTTTCCGGTATAAAGATAGGAATGAATAGCAAAAAGCAAGACGTGACAAAGATCCGTTGCGTACATGGCAGTAGCTGGTGAGGTGTCGGGGACCTATGACAGAGGACGGATGTGGTCCACCAGCCGCGGCGTATTGACGTTGGTTAAGTCTTGGGTGTAACCTGTGAGTAAATGCCGTTACTCCCGTAGAACACTGGAGGAGCTGCCCCAAAATTGGTAACGGTGTAACGGAAAATAATAAGTGTCTACCAAAACAGGACGTACATTATTTAGTAACAAAGCAACCTATTCACCAAATAACTTGACCAGAATGGTTGCTCAACGAACTGCGTTCAAATAAGCAAATAACAATCGTTAGAAGCTAAACGGCTAATTTGTAATCTTGAGCCAGTAATGTCAAGGCTTTGTCAACGTCCCCGGTAATCTGCCAAACCTTTTGGGCAATTCCTTCTGTGCGACCGGATTTAAGATCGTCTTCCAGTTGCCTGGCTACTTTTGAAGCATCCATTTTAACTTGACCTAAACGACTTGAAAGCTGGTGCGCAATTTCCAATATGGTTTTGTAATCCTGAGCGTCCAAAGCCTTGTTCATATCGATCAGGTTCTGGACCGTCTCAGAGTAGAAATCAACGACCACTTCCTCCAACAGTTCCTCATCATCCATGCAGAATTTTCTGATGTCGGTCAAGTCGTAGGCGTATTTTCCCGATGACATAGGTTCTTCCATGACTGGGGAGGTCGACTGGGGTTGAGGATGGAGCTTAACGACCTTGGCAATCTGCACGATCAGGTCTTTTTCCTTAAAAGGCTTTAAGATCAACCCGTCAAACCCGACTTCTTCCAACTTATCCTTTTCCTTGGCAAACACATTGGCTGTGATCGCTAGTGTAGGAAGATCTTTATACTCCTCCCTATTCCGAAGGAGCTGCAGGGCTTGATAGCCGCTCACTTCCGGCATTTGTATGTCCAAAAGGGCTAGGTCAAACTTTCCTCCATTAAAGTTGTCCCGAAAATCTACTCCACCGCTGAAAGTAGTCACATTGGCCTTTTTGCTGGTCAGCAACAGCTTTGCGAATTTCAGACCGATGGGATCATCATCGATAACCAAAATATTCAGCCCCTCTATAGAATAACTGTAATCCACTAAAGGACTGTTCTCCACATTCGGAAGAACGAGCTCCGCGGGAATGTTTATGGTGACTTTGGTACCCTTACCTTCTTGGCTATCCAGCTTTACTTTTCCTTTTTGTAATTCCACCAGCTTTTTGACGATAGCCAAACCCAAGCCGGTTCCTCCAAATTTCCGAGTAATTGAAGCATCTCCTTGGTTGAATTTCGTAAAAATCTTACTCTTAACTTCAGCACTCATCCCAAACCCTGAATCCTCAACCTCCAGCCTTAACTCGTTGCCTACATGATGTACGTTGACCTTTACAAAGCCTTTGTCGGTAAACTTGAAGGCGTTGGTCAGTAAATTATTAAGGATTTGGTTAATCCTTAATGCATCGCCAATCAACCATTTTCCTTCAGGAAGATCTATTTTAAAATTGAAGTCAATATTTTTGTCTAATGCCTTGTATTCAAAAAACTGCTGAATAGAAAGGAAAAGCTTATGGGGGTTGAAAGGTTCCTTTTCTATATTTACTTTTCCAGCCTCCAACTTGGAAAAATCCAAGATGTCATTGACAATCGCCGACAAGGTATCTGAGGCAAAACCAACCATCTTAACGTATTCCTCTTGATTTTCACTTAAAGGAGTCTTTAATAGCGCATCATTAAATCCTTGGATAGCATGTAAGGGATTCCTGATCTCATGGCTCATATTGGCAAGAAAATCCTGCTTGGCTTTGGCTAATTTATCGGAGCGGGTTTTAGCCTCTTGTAATCTCTCGCTGTAGTTCTGCGCTTTGTTGATTTCAGTAATGATACTGTAAATAAATCCCGATGAACCAATTATACCGATGATTATTAAAACAGCCAACAAGACAGACACCCTAAAGGTAAGTTCCAACGCAGAATCATTTTGATATTGGGACTCCAAAATTGCTTCATTTTGGAGGTGTGTTATGATTCTTTGGATATTCTCAATAAGTGTCCTGTTTTTATTGTTAAGATCTGATTCCAGGGCAGCAAGCTTGGATCTTAATTGTTGTTCTTCATTATTGATATCCAATATAAAACTCCTCACGGCGTAAAGCATGGAATCCGAAGCTGCGTTGGGATTGGACCGTGTAGTGTCACTTCTGCCCAAATTGAGTCTCAGAAGGCCAAAAAGCTCCCTCATGTTCCTCCTTTCTTGTTCAGAGAGCACATTAATTGAAGCAGGATTAGTCGCTTGAGTGTCCCGCCTGACGGGCGGCTCGACTCCAGGGGGGCTTTTTAGCTCATAATCGAGTCTTATCTTTCCCAAACTTGCAAGGCGATTAAGTTCTTCTTTCCTCCTAATTTTGGTTTCAATCGTCCTCAAAGCCTCCATGCTGAAGTTCCGGTTTAGAAGATTGGCTTTAACCTCCTCCAAGCCATTGTACACACCAATCAACTCATTAACATCAAGTCCAACTGCTTCTATCTGTTTGATCTCTGAAGAATCATTGGCCATATGTTTTAAAGTGTCAATACGGTTTTGTATCTCTCTGCGGTAATCTACAGTTTCCGATGAGTCCCCTTCGGAAGGTATTATCCCCTTGGCCTTGTCCAGCTGATAAATATCCGCAAGAAGGTCATTGAGCTCCATAAGCTTTTTACTGGGTTCAGCAAGTGATTCGACCGTGTCCAGTAATTTTTTGACACTGAAATACGTGACCGCACATACACTCACCGACAAGAAAATGGCCAGGATAAACCCGGAGATTACTTTAGATCGTGCGTTAAATTCCATTTATTCTATCGGTTAATTCATCCATACAAAGCTGTGTACACGTATATCCCGAAACGTCAATTAATCCACCAATGTTTCTTGGGTAACCCCTTCAAATAAGCAATAGATTACATAGAAAGTCAAGGGGATAGTCACTATTAAGCCTACGATAAGCAACATGGCTCCTATGATATTCAGTATAACGAGACATAAAGCTAAAAGAAAGAACTTCCACCAACGGATATGGATCAGCTTTCGACTATATTCCAGAGAATTCCAAAAATCAAACCCGCCAAATATTGACATCAAAACGGCAAACATATAGCCAACCATAAGATAAATTCCCGGCAACACCAACAACAATCCTAGGCCAGCGATCACCTGTCCAATTACCCAGACTAGCATTACCGGCATATAATATTGGAACCCGGTGAAGAAATCAGGGTAAGTCACCTCTACATTCCGGCTGATTTTATTGGCCACCAAAAAGAATCCCGCATAGAGAGGACCGGCGAGAAAAACTGTGAAAACGAATGCGATGTCGCTTAAGTAGAAGGCAAAAAGAACCTGAAGTGAAATGATAAATATCCCATAAAGCATGGAATACAAGGGCAACACCTTAAACATTTCCCAACCATTTCTGAAGGCTTGTTCAATATCAATATCGTATCCTTTGGCAATTAACTCTTCTACCTTTTCTTTTTTCATATTAAAAACAGAAAACGGAATACCTGAATCCGCCAATAGCACGAATCTTGGGCATTCCATTTATAATCTCACTTATTTCGTAACAGCAGTCAGGATATCATGCTTGGTAATAATATGGATGTGATGCAATTCATCCCTTACCAATACAGCCTTTTCTTTATCAACCATAGAGGACAAAACATCCAGGGTACTTCCCAAAGCAACAAATTTCATGGAATCCTCCATCACCTCTGCCACTGTAGCGTCCTTTAATCCAGGATCCGAAATAATTTTGGAAAGTAACTTATTGTCCGTGATGCTCCCTACAACCTGCCCGTTTTCCATCACCGGTATCTGGGAGACGCTCTTGTTATTCATAAGGGCGATAGCATCTTTCACTTTGTCCTGCTGGCTGACTACGATCAGTTCATACGCCCCCTTTCTTGCCTTGATAATATCTTTAGCAGTACTAAAGGTTTTGTTTTCCAGAAAACCATGATTTCTCATCCACTCGTCATTGTAAACTTTGCCCACGTACCTGGAGCCATGATCCGGCAAAAGTATCACCATTTGATCGCCTTCTTTCAGGTTCTCTCTGGCATACTCCAATGCACCATGAACAGCGGATCCGGCAGACCAGCCTACAAACAACCCTTCTTCCTTGGAAAGCCTCCTTGTCATGATGGCCGCATCTTTATCGGTAACTTTTATAAAATGGTCAATAAGCGAGAAGTCAACGTTCTTGGGCAGGATATCCTCTCCTATTCCTTCCGTGAGGTAGGGATAAATTTCGTTTTCATCAAAGACCCCGGTTTCCTTGTACTTTTTGAAAACTGATCCGTAGGTGTCTATACCCACTGAAGTCACCCCGGGATTTTGTTCCTTCAAATATTTCGCCGTACCAGATATCGTCCCTCCCGTTCCGACACCCGCTGCGTAGTGGGTGACCTTACCTTCGGTATCTCTCCAAATTTCTGGTCCAGTGGATTCATAATGGGCTTTCCAGTTGGAGAGATTGTCATATTGGTTGGGATAAAACGAATTGGGAATATCCTTGTTCAACTTTTTAGCGACGGAGTAATATGACCGGGGATCTTCCGGTGTCACATTGGTGGGACAAACAATAACTTCCGCCCCTACTGCCTTCAAAATATCTATTTTCTCTTTGGACTGCTTGTCTGCCATGGTGAAAATACATTTATATCCCTTGGCGATGGCAGCCAGGGCCAAACCCATTCCGGTATTTCCGGAGGTTCCCTCTATAATAGTACCTCCCGGTTTCAACAAACCATCCTTTTCGGCATCCTCCACCATCTTTATGGCCATACGGTCTTTCATGGAGTTACCGGGGTTGAAATACTCCACCTTCACCAGGATTTCCCCTGGAATTCCCTGGTTCACCTTGTTGAGCCTGACCAAAGGCGTATTACCAATGGTGTCTATGATTGAATTATAGATCATGATAAAAATGATTTCTTTTGCGCAATTTATGAATAATTTCCCTGCGGAACCCGTGTTGTCTGACGCCTTTCAATATATAATACGGCATCAAAACAGGTTAGCAATATTGAAACCACCGATTCCCAACAGGATTAATATGTCTTCCAACACGCCATCAACAGGATAAGTTTCGCAGACACTATTGAACCCGTTGGACAAAAAACTTAAAGATGCGATGGCTGAACTTGCTCCTATCCTTTGCTCGCCAACAAATAGATCACAGCCATCCTAACAGCCACTCCGTTTTCCACCTGGTTCAAAATAATTGAATGTTCACTATCGGCTACATCAGAATTGAGTTCGACACCCCTGTTGATGGGACCAGGATGCATGATGACGATCTCTTTGTTCAATTCATCCAGCATCTTTCTGTTGATGCCATAGTACAACGAATATTCCCGAAGGGAAGGAAAGTACTTTATCTGCTGTCTTTCCAATTGTATCCGCAGCACATTGGCCACGTCACACCATTCCAGTGCCTTTCTGACATCCAGTTCCACTTTTACCCCCAAACTGGCAATGTGCTTGGGCAATAAGGTGATTGGACCGCATACCATTACTTCAGCCCCTAACTTCTGTAGGCAGAAAATATTGGACAAAGCCACGCGGGAGTGGAGAATGTCCCCGATAATGGCTACTTTCTTGCCTGCAACGTCACCCAATTTCTCACGTATGGAAAAGGCATCCAGCAAGGCTTGTGTAGGATGCTCATGCGTTCCGTCACCTGCATTGATGACATTCGCTTTTATGTTTTTGGAAAGAAAATGGGGGCTGCCGGCACTGCTGTGGCGCATGACCACCATGTCCACCTTCATGGCCAAAATATTATTGACGGTGTCGATCAAGGTCTCTCCTTTTTTGACCGAACTATTGCCAGAGGAAAAATTGACTACGTCTGCGGAAAGCCGCTTTTCTGCAAGTTCAAAGGAAAGCTTGGTCCGGGTGGAGTTTTCGAAAAATATATTGGCAATGGTAATGTCCCGTAAAGAAGGGACTTTTTTGATGGGACGATTAATGACTTCCTTAAAATTATCCGCCGTATTGAAAATGAGCTGGATATCGGATTCTGTAATTTCCTTTATTCCCAGTAAATGCCGGGTGCTGAGCTGTTGCATCTTAATTCTTTACTATTTCATTTATCCAAATCGCATCCTCTTCAAATCCCTGCGACTGCCATTCCACACTCACATACTGACTTTCCAAAGTATTGACTTGCCGGCCATAATAGTCGGGCTTGATGGGAAAATCGCGGGTAAACTTTCTGTCGACCAAGACCATTAACTCCACCTTTTTTGGCCTCCCAAACGCGATCATCGCATCCATGGCTGCCCGGACAGACCTGCCCTTGTACAGCACATCGTCGACCAATACCACCTTCTTGTTTTCAATCAAAAAATCGATCTTCGTTTCGTTAGCCCTTAACGGGAAATCCCTTCTTCTAAAATCATCCCGGTGAAAGGTTGCATCTAGATAGCCGTGACGAACATCTATCTGGGTGAGTTCATGCAATCGTTTTACGATTTTATCCAGCACCACCGCCCCGCGAGGCTGCAACCCCAATAAAACCGTGTTGTTAAAATCATCATGATTTTCTATCAACTGGTGGCAAAACCTGCTTAAGGTGATGGAGATTTGCTTTTGGTCTAAAACGAGTCTTTTTTGCATGGCGTGGATTTAACGACAAATATAAAAAATATTTGCAACCTGCTGGGATAAGCACTGGTTTTAATCCCCCACTTGGATTTTAGAAATAAAATAGACCTCCTTGGTCCCAGGCTTCCCGTCCTCCTGCATATAACGGACTTTCTGCTTTCCTGACAGCAAATAATAATCTTGGTACCACCACATTAAGTTTAGGCTGTTACTCTGCGTCTCCTGAAGCCTCTCGCTTTCGTCCAGCAACTCCAGTGAAAAAGTCTCATTTTCCAGGAGCACCTCCCCATCCTTAAGATGGCTAAGCTTCAGGTCTTCCTCATCCAGGTAGAGGAAATACAAGTTCTTACCATCGAAGCTGATTTCCCCAAATTTCCCGGGATTCCTTCTGCCCGTATTCTCTAAAGAAAAGGTATTTTCCCAGATCAGCCGGCCGCTTTCATCAAGCAACATGAACTGAGCGGAAAGGAACCTATACTCGCTGGATACCTGCCCCGGGCGTGAATAGGGGTTGGTCCATAACGGGCTATAGTAGCCTCCCAAGCCTCCCAAATTACCCGCCATAGAACTCATTCTGTAAAAATTGTTGATGTACATCCGTTCCCTAGAGGGGTAATTTCGGGAGGATGACACAAATTGGTCATTGTAAACGAGAAACGTCCCATCTTGCGCAATAATCTCTCTGGTGGCGAGGGTATTCCTTATAGGCGGCTCCTTTCCTTTTTCCAACGCCCGTTCAAGGGAGTTTAACCTTCTGTTCTTCGTTTTTTCAGGAAGGTAATTGAAGAAATTTTCAAAATCCTTTAAAGTATATAGATGGCTTTCATATTCACCAAATTCATTGATCTTGGTGAAGTATATCCCTTGGTAAACGTTTTTTCTCTTGCGGCTGAACGGCCCCATCAAAGCTTGGGTATAATTAAAGGAAGGGGTCAGGACGCCGTCCACAATTTCAGCATCCGCGTCACCAAGCCGGTCTATTCTCGCCTCTTTGATCTTGTTGCCTTCCGTATCAAAGCTGGAAATCGAAACGCTCTTTTCCTTAAACCTATCCCTACGGCTCATTAGCACATCAAAGCCATTGAACTCCGGTGCCTTTCTCATCTGCATGATCTGGAGATCTTTTTCATAAATGCCTTGGATAGTCGTTATATGCTGATTGAAAGTGTCAAACACCTGGATAACTGGGCGTTGTTCCATATTGCCCATCAGGATGGCCTTACCGTTGATGACAAAAAACTCCTGCATATCCATCTCCAGAATGGCTTTCAGGGGGATTTCTGTAGTCTCGTCAGTCAGCAAGTTGATTCCAACCATATACTTTTCGCCTGAATAGATCTCCCCCTTTTGAAACAGTACATAGAGTAGGTCACCATCCAGATCAAATCCGAGCAAATTATAAAAATCCTCCACCGGCAACTGCTTCACCCCCTTCGTTTGAAGTTGAACGTCAGAGGTAAAATATTCCAGACTCCTATTTCTGCTAAAACCACTTTCTGAAAACATCCTAAAAGCCACCACCCCATCTCCCCTGTTCAAGATAATAAAGTCGTCATCTTCCCATTTCGTTTTCAATTCCATCCTTTGGACAAATTGCAGTTGTGCAAAAGCAGGGAAAAAACCGACAAAGGACAAAATCAGAACTAATCCTAGAAGTTTCATACGGAGAGCACTTTTGAGCTAATCCCCCATAAGATAAGTGATAGGATTTTATTTTGAAACATTTATTATGGACATTTGTCATGCAACCAGTCTACGATACACCTTGGATAACAAAAGCATAACCAGAAAGCTGAAGCTGATCATTCAATTGATGGAGCTGCATGAAGAAAATCCTTTTAAGATCAGGAATTACCAATCTGCCATCTATACGATCGATCAGGGCGGAATCAGCTTGGACGGCCTGAGCCGTCAGCAACTGCAGGAAATCAAAGGCATAGGCAAAAGCATGGCCGATGTCATTATCGCCTTGGACGAAACTAATACCGCACCTTATCTGGATGAGCTGTTGGCCAAGACTCCCAATGGGCTGTTGGAAGTCTTGCAGATCAAAGGTTTGGGACCAAAAAAGATCAAGGTCCTTTGGAAAGAGCTGAACGTCACCTCCACCCATGAGCTGATGGAAGCCTGCCAGTCAGGACAGGTAGCCAAGCTGAAAGGCTTTGGTGAAAAGACCCAGCAGGGTATTATCACGGCCATGGAATACCGGGAAGCCAACAGCGGAAAATGGCTATATGCCGATCTTGAACCACTGGTTGAAGCGCTTCAGCAGGACCTGGAACAGAAATTTGGAATGGGAAAAGTAGCGGTCACGGGCGATTACGCAAGGAGACTGGAAATCCTCGAGGAGATTGACCTCATTGTTCAAACGCCAGACGGCAAGGCCGATTTTGTTGCTGTTAATACTATTCCTTCGTTGAACCAAGACCTTAAAATCTCCAGCCCCTTTAAATGGCGGGGAGAGGTCAATGATTTGGGTCTCCGTTTAAATATCCATTTTGCTAGGCCTCAAAGCTTTGTCCGTGATAACCTGCTCCGGACGGGCAGCAGGAACCATTTGCTGACACCAATTTCGGACTTTCCCTCCCTCGCCGGTTTCTTCAGATCCAAGCCTTTTGATTCCGAGTTACAGGCCTACCAAGAAGCTGGTTTAAGCTACATTGTTCCCGAGCTGAGAGAGGGTCAGTTTGAGATAGAACTGGCCAAGGAAGGAAAACTTCCCATATTGCTGGAGATGGATGATCTCAGAGGCAGCCTGCACAATCATTCTACCTATAGTGATGGAAAGCATACCCTACGGGAAATGGCGATATATTGCCGATCGTTGGGTTATGAGTATCTGGGAATTGCCGACCACAGCCGTTCAGCTTTTTATGCCGGAGGTTTGGACATGGAAAAAGTGGCTGAGCAGCAAAGGGAAATCCAAAGGCTGAATGCGGAGCTGGCTCCTTTCAGGATTTTCAGCGGCATCGAAAGCGATATCTTGGTGGACGGGAGTCTGGATTATCCAGAGGATGTCTTGGCAAGTTTTGATTTTATTGTGGCCTCTGTCCACAGTGCATTGAGCATGACCAGGGAGAAAGCCACTGCTCGCTTGATTAAAGCCATAGAAAACCCCTATACAACGATTTTAGGCCATCCCACCGGAAGGCTTCTTCTTCGCCGGGATGGCTATCCCATTGACCATAAAACGGTGATAGA
>DATGMS010000426.1:0-4733 GCA_035307285.1 Cyclobacteriaceae bacterium | reverse complement strand
CATAATCCAGGCTGATCCCATCGACACTCAAAAAAAGCTTACTGCAGGCAAAATTCTTAATCATTTCCTCCGCATAATGTCCTACTACAGAACTGCTGCTTTTTCGGACAGCCCCTCCAAGTTGGACGATCTCGATATCGGATGAGTCTAAAAGTGCCATAGTGACGTTCATGGCCCCCGTAAGAACGGTCAGGGGAAGATTTTTCGGGATGGCTTGGGCAAATGCCACCACAGTCGTCCCCGAGCCGATAATAATGGCCTCATTTTCCGAAAGAAATTCTGCAGCCTTTTTAGCAATGGCCCGCTTCTCCTCCACAAAGACCAGTTCCTTTTCGTTGACGGGACGGTCGTTGACATAGGGGTAAAGAGGGGTAGCACTACCATGGGTGCGAAATAACAAACCCTTCCCTTCCAATATCTTGAGATCTTTTCTAACCGTGGCCATAGTCACCTCCATTTCCTTACTCAATTCGGCTACGCTAACATACCCCTCTCTCTGAAGTCTATCAAGAATGAACTTGTGTCTTTCTGCTATGCTCATGTTTGGAGATTTCATACAAATTTCTTTAAAAAATCAAAAAAAGAAACAAAACAGAATCATTGTTTTTCTAATTGTTACTTTTTCTCTTACTTTAATCTTTCAATAGACCTTTTTAGATGAATAGGAAAGAAAATCTTCTTCTGCTTAAAGACCGAGACACACTTTGGGATCTTGCCGTTATCGGAGGGGGCTCATCCGGATTGGGAGTAGCCTTGGATGCACTTTCCCGGGGACTAAAAGTTGTTCTTTTGGAGAAAGCCGATTTTGCAAAAGGCACCTCAAGTAGAAGCACCAAGCTGGTTCATGGCGGCGTTCGGTATTTGGCCCAAGGGGATGTTTTATTGGTATTGGAGGCGCTAAAGGAAAGGGGCAGATTACTGCAGAACGCACCCCATTTGACCTATGACCAGCCCTTTATTATACCCATTTATTCCGTTTTTGACCGGTTGAAATATACTCTTGGATTGAAGGTCTATGACTGGATGGCAGGCAAACTCCGTATCGGCAAGTCGAAATTTCTGTCTAAAGAAGAAACACTGGATAGACTGCCCATGGTGAGGAAAAGCGGCTTACTGGGCGGCGTAATCTATCATGATGGCCAATTTGATGATGCCCGTCTGGCGCTCAACCTTGCCCAAACTTGTCACCAGATGGGGGCTTGTGTCCTGAATTATGCTAAGGTCAGTCGACTTACGAAGGATTCTTCCGGTATAATCGATGGAATAGTGGTTCGTGACGGGTTGGGAAAAAACACTTTTCATATTAAGGCAAAAGCCGTTGTCAATGCAACAGGTGTTTTTGCGGACAAAATCAACCGCATGGATACACCGGGCGCACCCAAAGCGATCCAACCCAGCCAAGGGATTCATCTTGTGCTGGACCAATCTTTTTTGGGAGGTTCGGATGCCCTGATGATCCCCCAGACCTCCGACGGAAGGGTGCTTTTTGCGGTACCTTGGCACGGCAAACTTGTGGTAGGCACCACGGATACGATCCGGGAGAAAGCCAAACTTGAGCCTGAGCCACTTGAAAAAGAAATTGAATTTGTGCTGAAAACAGCTGGGGCCTACCTCAGCAAAAGACCTACCCGATCAGATGTACTCTCCGCTTTTGCAGGATTACGCCCTCTGGCTGCGCCAAAAGAAGGAAGCACTAAAACCAAAGAGATATCGAGAAGCCACAAAGTGTTGGTATCGAAGAGCCATTTGATCACCATCACGGGGGGAAAATGGACCACTTTCAGAAAAATGGGAGAAGACACCGTTGATACCTTCTATAAGATCAAAGGCTTAGCACCATCAGACAGCACATCTGCACAGCAAAAAATATACGGCTATACGGATGTTCTTCCGGAGGGTCATATGAAGGTGTATGGAATGGATGCTTCTCGGATTACCAACCTGGTAAACGACAATCCATCCTTAGCCACCAGGCTCCACCCGGATTACCCTTACACGGAAGCGGAAGTTGTCTGGGCGGTACGGGAAGAAATGGCCTTAAAAGTTGAAGATGTATTGTCGAGAAGGATTCGGATTTTGGTTCTTGATGCCAAGGCGGCTTTAGCAATGGCTCCCCGCGTCGCCACATTGATGGCGGCGGAATTGGAGAAAGACAGTGAATGGATCAGAGGTGAATTGGAGGATTTTGATAAATTAGCAAAAAAATATATCATCAATTAAATAAACCCATGAGTGATAACCACCAATATATACTGGCTTTGGACCAAGGCACAACCAGTTCAAGGGCAATTGTTTTTAATAAAGAAGGACAAATAGAAGCCGTTGCGCAGAAGGACTTTGAACAGAAATTCCCCAAAGCAGGATGGGTAGAGCATGATCCGGTTGAAATCTGGACCTCACAGGTCTCGGTACTTACCGAAGCCCTTAGCAAGAACAATTTAAAACCGTCCCAGATTGCCGCTATAGGGATTACCAACCAAAGGGAAACCACTATACTTTGGGACCGACATACCGGAAAGCCCCTCTATAATGCCATCGTATGGCAAGACCGAAGGACCTCCTCCTACTGCAACCAGCTGAAAGAAGATGGTTATTCTGACATGGTCAACGATAAAACCGGATTAGTCATTGACGCGTATTTTTCAGGGACTAAAATCAAGTGGATATTGGATAATGTGGCAGGTGCCAGGGAAAAGGCCGAGAAAGGTGAGGTCTGTTTTGGAACCGTCGACAGCTGGCTAATTTGGAAGTTGTCCAATGGCAACAAACATATCACCGACATCACGAATGCAAGCAGGACCATGTTGTTCAACATACATGAAAAACAGTGGGATCAGGAGCTATTGGATCTTTTGAACATCCCCTCCTCTATTTTACCCGAAGTGAAATCCAGCAGCGAAGTATACTGCACCACCGCAGGTGATATCCTTTCTGCGCAAATACCCATAGCAGGCATTGCCGGGGACCAGCAGGCTGCTCTTTTTGGCCAGCTATGCTATGAACCGGGCATGGCCAAGACTACCTACGGAACGGGCTGTTTTCTGGTGATGAACACCGGAGACAAACCTGTAAAATCGACCAACCAACTGTTGACCACCATTGCCTGGCAGATTGGGGAGGAGGTCACTTATGCGCTGGAAGGAAGCGTATTTATTGGCGGGGCTGCTATTCAATGGCTGAGGGATGGGCTTGAGCTTTTCCGCCATGCCAAAGACAGTGAGGTGCTGGCCACTAGCATCAAAGACAATGATGGGGTCTATTTTGTTCCTGCCCTTACGGGATTAGGTGCTCCCCATTGGGACCAGGATGCACGAGGTGCATTTTTCGGCATTACCAGAGGAACGACTAGTGCCCATTTTACGCGGGCCGCTCTCGAAGCCATTGCCTATCAGGTCACTGATGTATTAAAGGCCATGGAGAAAGACAGCGGCGAGTCCACCAAAGAGATGAAAGTAGATGGAGGTGCAGTAGAAAACAATTTCTTGATGCAGTTTCAAACTGACCTCATCCAATGTGAGGTAAAACGGCCAAAGATCACAGAAACCACTGCCTTGGGAGCTGCTTATTTGGCCGGACTGGCTGTGGGTTATTGGAAAGACCGCGAGGAATTGAAAAGTCTTTCGGAAACGGATAAAACCTTTAGCCCCGGAATGGACCCGGAACAGGTGGAAAAATACCTTAATTTTTGGCACAAGGCTGTAGAACGTTCTAAAAACTGGATAGAGGAATAATATGAATATCTTTGTAGCAGAATTCGTCGGTACAGCACTCCTAATTTCGATGGGTGCAGGAGTAGTAGCCAACGTGGTACTTGAAAAAACCAAAGGCCATAGCAAAGACGGCTGGATGGTCATCACCACGGCTTGGGCCCTGGGTGTTTTTATAGGTGTAGTGGTAGCCGGTCCTTATAGCGGCGCTCACCTGAACCCGGCGGTAAGTGTAGGCTTGGCCGTGGCAGGCTCATTTGAGTGGGCCTTGGTGCCTGGTTACATCCTTGCTCAAGTATTGGGAGCAGCATTTGGCTCCTTTCTAGCCTGGTTGGTCTACAAGGACCATTTCGATGCCACCCCCCAACCCGGATTAAAATTTGCGCCATTCGGCACCGTTCCTGCGATTCGGAATTACTCCATGAACTTCATCTCCGAAGTAATAGGCACCTTCGTTTTGATCTTCGTGATACTATACTCGACCGGAGCTGCTCTAGAGGATGATCACGCTACTCCTATCGGCTTGGGTGCCTTAGGTGCCATACCTGTTGCATTTTTAGTATGGGTCATTGGCTTAGCGTTGGGTGGGACTACTGGTTATGCCATTAATCCGGCTAGGGACTTGGGGCCGCGGATCATGCACCAGCTTCTTCCCATACAGGGCAAGGGTGGAAGTGACTGGGCGTATAGTTGGGTCCCTATCTTAGGCCCGATCGTAGGTGCGGCTTTGGCAGCGGGACTGTATCTCTTGTTGGGAGCAGAGACCGTCGGATGATTCTTCTTTTAGGATCTCAGAAGGAGCCCAAAGCCTTTTACATACCGATTTAACATAGAGAAAGGGGGATGCTTCTCCCCTTTCTATTAATTATTTTACGATTCCACTTTTCCAGGTAAAAAACCATCTCTTTCACAAGATGAAGGCAACTCCCCCTTTTTTCCCTCCGTATAGAATAAAAACAATTCATCACCCATTCCCATTTTACGCGTATGTATTTTAAGCTTAATCGAGTATCTTTTTTAACCCTT
>DATGMS010000425.1:0-2738 GCA_035307285.1 Cyclobacteriaceae bacterium | reverse complement strand
TCCAAAATATCCAAGCTTGCCGTAAACAGGCATGCCTTTACCTTTTATCCTTACCGTTTTGCCGTTAGGAGTACATTCATCGATCTTGATGTTCATTCTTCCAGAAATTGAGTTCACTTCTTGCTTACCGCCCCTTAATGCAGTAAACACATCCACTGGCTGCTCTATGTACAGATCATCCCCTTTTCTCTCATATCCCTGAGAAGGCAGCACTTTTACCCTTAGATAAAGATCTCCTCTTGTTTTGCCTCTTCCTTGCGTTCCCTTGCCTTTTATTCTTAATTTTAGGCCCTCGTATGCGCCTGGTTTGATTTTTACCTTGATCTTCTCCCCTCCCAAATCAACGATTCTCTCGGCACCGTGGTAAGCCTCATGAAGATCAATTGGTATTTCTCCCGTCAAATCCTGCGGCGGTGAGTCAAAACCAAAGGAAAAATCACCTTCGCTCATCCTTCCTGCTCCCATACTACCGAAAAAAGACTCAAAGAAATCAGAAAATCCACTTCCACCTCCAAAATAATCTTCAGGGTTGACATCTCCATACGTTTCTCTTCTCTTATAGGATCCCGCCCTACCAAAAGAACCAGAATCCGCGTTCTCATACTGCTTCCAATTAGAGCCTAGCTCATCGTACTTTTTCCGTTTTTCGGGATCACTAAGGACATCATGGGCCTCTGCTATCTCCTTAAACCGCTCTTCCGCAGCTTTATCTCCTGGATTTTTGTCCGGGTGGTACTTCAGGGCCAGCTTTCTGTAAGCCTTCTTAATTTCGGCCTGCGAAGCCTTCTTGTCCACTCCCAGAACTGAATAATAATCTTTAAAATCCATGGCTATCTTCAGTTAAATCAAGATTGACAAAGTGTTTTAAAAAGACAAAGTAGAACGGAATCCGCTCTACTTTGCTTTTTATTCGATCGACTTAAACTATTTCTATCGATTTAGGAGGCTGGGGTTTCGTCTCCTCTCTTTTCGGGATCTGGATGAATAATATCCCGTTGACATAATTAGCCGAGATCTTATCACTATCAGCGTCTTCAGGAAGATTGAATTTCCTTTCAAAGGAAGTAAAAGAGAATTCCATTCTAGAATACCCCTTCGCCTCTTTTTGAGCTTCGTCCTTTTTCTCGGAAGAAATACTTAGAATTTCTTGATCCAGCTTGATATTAACATCCTCCTTGGCGATTCCGGGGACTGCAAGTTCAAGATGGTAGCTATCCTTATCCTGACTGATATTTACCTTCGGAAAAGTCAAGCCAGAAGCATTAAGGCCACTTCTATTTAATCCATTGAATTCTGGCGAAAAGAGGTTGTCAAACAATCCTTGGAATCTCATTTCGCTGGGTTTAGTTCTTATCAGTGTCATCGTTTTTATAATTTAGCGTTGTTTTACTACTTATCATGAAACGATTTAATCAAAAGGTATTCCACAGCATAAAATCGCCAAATTAACTGTCATTGCGTCCGATTACATGTATAAACACCTTAAATAACTGCCAAATTGACTTATTATTGCAGCTAGACCTATATCGCCCGATTCCCATACATCATTGTATCATAAAAAAAGATCACTTAAGTCGTCGAAAATTGCCTGCACTTCCCTCTCCTTTATCTCGTAGGCTTCGTCCCTCTTCACGTTGTTCTGGTAGTGGTGCCAGTGTTTTTGTGCCTTCTTGATCATCCTAGGTGTAATGTCGAATTCAGTATGATCCAGATATTCCTTTGCCAACACAGAAGCCTTGAAACCGCCAAAAAGATAAATCCTCAGTACATCGACAAAATGGTTGCTTAAATCGAAAGCTTCGAGGGCTTCCACCAATTCTCCAGAGCGGGTACTTCTGTTCTTATCATGGATAATGTCCATCAAGATGTCCAAAGCCTCATTCTTTTGCTCCATTTTCCCCAAAGTCTTTGCAGCAAGGTAGGCGACTTCCCAATCTTCATTCTGAAGCAAATTTTTAACTTTCAAAAACACTTCGTCAGTACCTATTGCTGCCAATTGCTCGGCATACTTATAAGCCTCCTTTTCATCCTTGCTGATCATTTTGTTTATCAATAAGTCAATGTCTTTTTCCATAGGTTGATAATTTCTGGTAATTTCACAAATATACAAGCATTGATGATGAATACCCTTTTAATCACCGAAGATCAAAGCCGAACCCTCATGCAATCGCTCAGGAAGCTACCCAAGAATTATGAATTCGTTGCTGCGAAAAACCAGTTGGTATTCTTTCATGAACATACTGCTATTCTTACCTTCAGACTGCCCATCAGCATGGATTCGCCGCAGGCATTTTACGACTATCCGGAGGACCGATCAAACTACGTATTGCTGATGATCCGTTCCGGACTTGCCAGCGTCGGATATTTTGAAGACGGCAGGAATATGGACCACAAGGTGTTCAGGGCATATATGGTTAGAAAAAAACAGGGGATGAGCCAGATTAAATATCTAAAGACAAAAGGTAAATCCCGGGCAGGATCTAGGGTAAGGCTGGCAGAAACAGTGGAATTTTTTGATGAAATAAACCACCGACTTCAAATGTACTTCAGGGAAAACTTTATTCACCGAATAGGCATTAGTTGTCCTACCACACTTGTACCCTATTTGTATGGATCTAAAGTTGAAACACCCTTTAGAAAAGACGATCCCAGAATATTGAAAATCCCCAAGCATGTTCAGCAGCCGACTTTCGAATCTCTCATGGAAATAAACAACTACCTGCTGAAGGGTGAAATAA
>DATGMS010000424.1:0-2832 GCA_035307285.1 Cyclobacteriaceae bacterium | reverse complement strand
CCTTGATTGCCGGCTATTGTTGTTGTTGGTCTTCAGGTGTATTTACTCAATAAGCAAACCCAAAGCGTTTATAAATAAAATGCATCAGCCATGCCGGGCCAATTAACAGAAATTGGACATCTTTCAAAAATGAAGGCTTTTTACCTTCAATTTTGTGGCCGTAGAATTGGAAGATCCAAGCTATGATAAAAATCCCCAAACTGACCGCCCAAAGGGGGACAGGGGAAAGGATGTCGATCAAGCTAGCGACCGCCAAGCATACGGCCGAGAAGAAAAACATGCCCAAAGCTAGGGGAGGTGAGAGAAAGGCATAATAAAACAAAACGACGGCCAGCACGACAGCCGCCCAGTTGGCAAACTTACTTAAGAGAAATGCCAGTTCTTCCAAAGGGCCGGGAGGAATGGAATAGATCAAGCCAACGATGCTGAAAAAGATAGCTGGAACACAGATCCAATGGATCGCTTTGTTGGTGGGATGCTGGTGGCTGATCCCATATTCGCTAAGCAATAAATCAACTTTTCTCATGGCCTTTTGGGGTGGGGTGTTAGATGTCCAACGTTGGGAGCGCAAGCTGGTTGACAGGATCTGTCGCCTGCGGACCCTTTCTCGTACAAATCCCATGCATAATTTAGCAATTATTCCCGGTTGTGTCAAAGAATTTGGAGACAAGAATATTGGAGGCGAACCAAAACCATATTTTTTTATTAGTTTTATCTTTTTAAAAAAGACAATCAAAATTAATGACGGTTAAACATAAAGAACCTTCCCTCCTAGAGGCTTTACTTCCGATTCTTCTTCTTGTTATTTTACTTGCGATCAACCTTTATATTTTTGGAGTGGATGGATTGTCAGGGTCGAACCAGATGGTTCTGATCATTTCTTCCGCTATAGCCGCCTCCATGGCTATCTTTCGTTTAGGATCATCCTGGGAAATCCTTCAGGAGGGGATCGTAAAGAGCATAAGTTCTGCCATGCCTTCTATTTTAATATTGTTTCTGATCGGATCGCTTGCCGGCACTTGGATGCTTAGTGGGATCGTTCCTGCCATGATTTACTATGGCCTACAGTTTCTTACGCCAGCTGTTTTTCTGGTGGCAGCCTGTGCTGTGTGTGGCATTGTTTCTGTTGCAACAGGGAGCAGCTGGACGACGGTGGCCACGGTAGGTGTAGCCTTGCTGGGAATTGGCCGCGCGTTGGGCTTCGAGGAAGGTATCATTGCCGGGGCCATAATTTCTGGAGCTTACTTCGGGGACAAGATGTCTCCTCTTTCAGACACGACCAATTTGGCACCAGCCATGGCGGGTACGGATCTTTTTACCCACATACGCCACATGACGAAGACGACTGTCCCTTCCATAGCCATCGCCTTGATTATTTTTGTCGTGATCGGCATGACCTACCAAGTCGAGGAAACCGTCTTGCAAACAAAAGAGATTTCCGCCGTCATTATGGAGCATTATAACATCAACGGTTGGCTGTTTATCGTCCCGGTAGTAGTACTGGTAATGATCGTCAGGAAAGTCCCCGCGGTTCCAGCGCTGTTCATAGGGGCGATCCTGGGTGGGCTGTTTGCAGTGATTTTTCAACCACAAATTATACAACTTGTTGCCGATGAAGCAGGCAGCGGCTATGCCTACCAATCGTTCAAGGCAGTTATGCTTTCGCTTTACGGTGAAATCAGCGTAGTGACTTCCAACGAGGTGGTGAACGAACTTTTGGTCACCGGCGGCATGGCGGGGATGCTCAATACCATTTGGTTGATCGTTGCCGCAATGGTTTTTGGAGGAATTATGGAGAAGAGCGGCATGTTGACGGTGATCGCTGCGGCAGTGATAAAGCAAGTGCATTCCCTGGGTTCGTTGATCGCTTCCACAGCGGCTACTTGTATGTTCTTTAATCTTACGACCTCCGACCAATATTTGGCCATACTGATTCCGGGAAGGATGTATGCCGACATCTATAAAAGGAAAGGTTTAAAACCGGAGAACCTGAGCCGCACCTTGGAAGACAGTGCAACGGTGACGTCAGTTTTGATTCCTTGGAATACCTGCGGGGCCACCCAAGCTACGGTTTTAGGGGTCCCTACCCTTACTTATCTTCCCTATTGCTTTTTCAACATTATCAGTCCTATTATGTCGATCTTGTATGGATATCTAAAGCTGGGGATTAATTATTATTCGGAAGAGGAAATGAAACAAATCAGAAAGGAACTTGCTGTATGATTCCGTTAAAGATCAGCAAAGAAGAAGTGAATGCCTTGGAGATCGGTGCTTTCCAGGGCGAAATTGTATTAATTGACCATTCCAAAGACATTGCTGAAGCCGTGACGGAGCTGAAGCGATCCAAGCTTTTAGGATTTGATACGGAAACCCGTCCTGCGTTCAAAAAAGGCGTTTCTTATGACGTTTCCTTGTTACAGATAGCAACTTCGAAGACGGCGTATCTGTTCAGGCTAAACGAGGTCGGATTACCTGCTGGGATTCAAGATATTTTGGAAGACCCGAAGGTAGTGAAAATTGGGGCTGCGGTAAGGGACGATCTTAAAGCGCTGAAAAAGCTTTCACCCAGCTTTAGGCCTGCTTCTTTTTTCGATCTCAATGAAGAATTAAAAAGGATTGGATTTTTAAATGTCGGCGTCAGGAACCTGAGTGCCATGGTACTGAATATCCGGATATCTAAATCCGAGCAGGTTTCCAATTGGGAAGGGGAGACCCTGACAGAAAAGCAGTTGCTTTATGCGGCTACGGATGCCTGGGCTTGCCTGGAAATATTTAAAAAACTCCACGCCGAAGGATACCTTGATGAGCTGTTGGCTAATCCTTTATTGTGAC
>DATGMS010000423.1:0-5060 GCA_035307285.1 Cyclobacteriaceae bacterium | reverse complement strand
ATGATGACTATATTTATTCCCGATAGCATATCCTTAGAACGGGTCAACCAAGAGGATCTACCAGCAGATTGGAATGTATTCCCCCATCCCAAATCCACCCAGGAAATCAGCGACAGATTTATAAGGGAAAATAAATATTGCGTTCTACAGATAGCTTCTGCGGTTACACAGGGAGATTTCAATTTGTTGATAAACCCATACCATCCAGAATTCTCCAGAATCAAAATCATAAAAGTTCCCGTTTGACAATAGGACATTCAAGTAGAACTGTTTGGTACCCATTAAGATGTAACCTTTAGGTTTAGCAATTACCAAAAAAGTATTTTCCTTCCCCAGCTATAACTCCACACCTCCTGTAATCCTATTTTTGGCCCTTGTAACGTGTTTCTATGCGGGTGTAAGCCCGGAATAGGCGAATGCAACGTGTTTTAATTCTATTGCAACGGGTGGAAAGGCGAATGTAACGTGCTTTAATCCTATTGCAGCTTGCTTTAATTTTATTGTAATGGGTGTAAATTATATTGTAACGTGTTTTAATGATATTGCAACGCAGTTCTGGACAGACGCAGGATCTTTTTATGCCCTGACGTCTATATTATAACCGAGAGCCTTTATATTATTTCACCGCAGGATATTTTTGCCACAGATACGGGCGTGAAAATTAACTGGAATAAATACAAAGGCCGCAAAAACTCTTGTCTTTGCGGCCTTTGCGGTTTTTACCTTTGCACCTTTGCGTGAAATTGAACAACTGTTAAGGGTTAGTTAAACGTCACCGACTCCACCTTACTGACAATGGACATAGGCATACCCGGCATCTGAAGAGTCAATTCCCTGGGGTATTGGATTCCTTCAATGTCTTCATATTTGTTGAAAGTAACAGTTCCCGTAGTGGGGCTTTCGCTTTTGATCTTGAGACCGGTGTCCACCTGGTAATAATTGATCACCTCTGAGCCGGTAGGGTTGGCGATGGTCATCTTATACGCCTGTACCCCGTCTACCTCTTGAATACCGCCAAGGGTGAGGCTATAGCCCATTTCCTCATAGTGAAGCTCCGGGAAAATATACATGCCCATTTTGGCTTCTTCATACTGCTCATCCGTCATGGTCATCGATTGGCCCTGGCCTTCCATAGTGGCTTTGCCGTTTTCCATGGTGATCTTTTGCATCACCTGGCCCATCATGCTTACCTCCTGCTGAAATGTCATGGCGGAAAGATCATGCGTGGTGGAAATAACCAATTTTTGGCCCTGAAGTTCTGCACTCTGCTCGATCTGCGCGGTCTTTATTTCCTCAGCTTTTTCTTTCCCACCAATAGCTTCCAAGTATTTTTCGAGAACCTTCTCTGCAGTCACATCCGCATCAACGGCAATTTCCTTGGCTTCTTCACCGGTGTTGGTGTATAGCTTCACCTCGCCAAATCGGCTAACCTTGTCTTTGAAGTCATCCCCTTTGCCCACAATAGTGATATACATGTTTTCCGGCTGGATGTACTTTTTGGCTGCAGCATTTATGTCTTCCACCGTCAGTGCGTTTAAGCGCTGAAGATAGGTAGAATAATAATCTTCGGGAAGATCATACCGAGCAATGTTAATGGCGAAACTGGCGATAGTGGAGGGATTCTCCAAGGATCTACCAAAGCTCCCACTAAGGTTGGCCTTGGCCTCCTCAAGCTCCTCCTCGGTGATGCCGTTCTCCACGATATTCCTGATCTCGTAGATCATTTCATGGATTGCGGAATCGGTTACTTCTGTCCTGACGGCTGCGCTGGCCGAGAAGCTGGCGACTAACTTATCCGATCCGATAGACGAATACGCTCCGTAGGTAAAGCCTTTATCTTCCCTTAAATTCATAAAGAGTCGGGAGCTAGAGCCACCTCCTAAAATATGTGCCAATAGCCGCGTGGACAAGAAATCGTCTTTTGCTGGATTCATCTCCACCGGATATCCCAGCTTGATCACTGACTGAACGGAAGCCGGTCTATCAACAATGCCAACTTGAATTTTGTCGGGCGTGGCAGGATTTTGATATTCTAAGGCTTGTACTTCGCCCATTTCCCATTTTCCGAAATACTGGTTGACCAGCTTTTCTGCTTCCTTCTTATCAATATCTCCGACAATGGCCAAATAAGCGATGTTGGGTTTGAAGTACGTATTGTAATAGCTTTTAATGTCCTCTACTGTGACATTTTCTGTGGTTTCCTCCGTCTGATTTTCCCCATATGGATGATTCTTTCCATACACCAGGGCGCTTGTAACCACACTGGATATTGCATCAGGATTGTCTTTCGCTTGAGCAAGACCCGTGAGCGCCTGCTTTTTTTGCTTGTCCAGTTCGGACTGCGGGAATACGGGGTTGAATAGTACGTCCGCCATCAATTCCAGGATTTTGTCCTGGTGCTTCTTTAAAGAGGAGCCGAACAGGGAAGTGGAGCCCGCGCTTAAGGAGGCACCGATAAAATCCACTTCCTCATCCAGTTGCTCCTTCGTCCGCGTAGTGGTTCCGGCGGTGAGCATCTCCCCGACGAAGCCTGTCAAACCAGCTTTCTCTCCTTCAAACAAAGGATCCCGTTCCAACACAAGGGAGAAAGCTACTCTTGGCAGCTTGTTGTTTTCCACCACAAAGACCCGGAGCCCGTTGGCTAAGGTAAATTCCTCTACCTCTCCCAATTTAATTTGGGGTGCAGGGCCTGGTTCGGGTAATTTAGTTCTGTCTATTTGGGCTATCGCCACCGAGGAGACAAACAGCGATATGATCAATAATATTGGTGACTTTTTCATCTTTGCTTTTTTAAATTAAAAAACTATTCCGCTGGCTCAGCTGCCTTGGGCAAATAATGCAATACAACCCTTGCGTCAAGGGTCATATACTCCTTTGCCACCCTCTGGATATCCGCTTTGCTCACCTTGCTATACTTCTCCAGTTCTTGGTTGATGTAATCGGTGCTGCCGTAGAAAACCTTCGCCTCAGCCAGGTTCTGAGCGATGCCTGCCAGGGAGGAGTTCTTGCTAACCAGGTCATTTTCGATGATATTCTGCAGTTTTTGAAAATCTCGATCCGAGATCCCTTCTTCCTGTACCTGGGCAACCAGGACATCGATCTCCTTTTCCAGATCTGTTGCTTCTATCCCCATATTTGCCATTCCATACATAATAAACAATCCCCCATCTTCCAGATCCAATGGAAAGGCAGAAATAACCAAAGCTTTTTGCTGTTTGTCCACCAGCTCCTTGGTCATCAATGACGAATTTCCGCCGGTCAGATAGGTCGACAACATGGACATGGCATAGGAGTCCGGATCATCCTTGCGGGGGATATTGTAAGCCTGAATCACGGCTGGGATCTGGATATTGTCATATACAATGTCCCGGATTTCCTGGTTTTTTTTAGGTTCCTCTACATTAGGCCGATAAATTTCCTTTTCCCCTGCGGGAATTTCGGAAAAATAAGCCCTTACCCACTCTTCAGTCTGATCATAATCGATGTCTCCAGCTATGGTAAGCGTGGCGTTTGTCGGTACATAAAAATCCTCGTAAAACTGGACAAATTCATCCAAGGTGGCGGAATTTAAATGTTCCATGGAGCCTATGACAGGCCACTGATAAGGGTGCTTGGAATAAGCCCTCATGAAAGTTTCCTGCACGATACTGCCATAGGGTTGGTTGTCGATCCTTTGCCTTCTTTCTTCCTTTACTACTTCCCTTTGGGTGTCCACGCCTATCTGGTCGATCTTGGCGTGAAGCATCCTTTCACTTTCTAGATAAAGGGAAAGTTCAAGTTGATTTGAGGGCAAAAGTTCATAATAGTAGGTATGGTCGTAGGATGTAAAAGCATTTAAATTGCCTCCTGCGGCTTCTACTATTTTCATGTATTGCCCCCTTTCTATGTTTTCCGTGCCTTCAAAAAGAAGGTGTTCGAAGAAGTGGGCAAAACCGGTTCTTTCTGGGTTTTCATTCTTTGACCCGACATGGTACAATACCGAGGTGACAACTATGGGAGTGGTATTGTCCTTGTGCATGATGACATGAAGTCCGTTGTCCAAGGTGAATTCCTTGAATTCAATCTTGTTTTGCGCCATTACCGACCAGCCCAAAAAAACTGTCAGTAAGATCATGAAGTTAATTTTTCTCATATTGATCTATTAAAATTTCAGCGAAACTCTTTTGTAAAATTAAATGATTATGGCAAAAATTTCTCTCACGGAACGACTTAAAAATACCGCTCTATAAACATACAAAATATTAGGAAAAATATTTTTGTTTTTTCTTTATTTCCTGTTGAAAAACAGAAGCGTACAATGCCATTTTACCGGCATTGATTTACTTGAAGGCATCCCTAATCAATGAAAGATCTGCAATCGCTTGGAGGGTTTTGATTTTGTGCTCTAACAATTCAGCCCTCAGCCTCGGAGATATTTCCGTTTCCTTTAACAGCTCATTGTATTCCTCCACGGCAGCGTTTTCGCCTCTGATGCATTCTTCACACACCTCATCCTCATTGTCATGCACCAGATTGGTTTTGAAGTTCATCCAAGTGCGGTGTAAAAGACCTAAAGTACTGCCTTCCTCCGTCGGCGTACCGCCTAAAAGCAGGATCTCTTCCATGATTTCCCGGCCAAATCGTGCTCTTTCGGATGCTTGTTTGACCAAATATGCTTTCAGATCATCATTTTCCACATCGCGGGCGGCATCTTTATAGCCATTGATGGCATCATAGTTTCTTTCCAGAACGTCATTGAGTTCAGAAGCTAATTCCTGTCTTGATTTCATTTGTTTGTCGGTTTTGATTAAAGGTGAGAATAATGGATCGGAGTTTGGGTGGTAGAAGCGAAAGATATGCCAACCCACAAGAGGGATGGGTATGGGTGGATGTTTTTGCGAAGCAAAACCGATTCCGCAAACTAGAAAGACTCGGTCAAGTTAACCCTCCACGTAGCCATGGGCCATCTCGATCCCCAAGTGACAGAACAACGAGCGATTTTCATTGGATTTCAAGAAGGCATATTATCTGCTATAAAAAGAAGGTCTCCCATTGATCAAATGATATGGCTTGGATTGGAG